>CAYWXJ010000014.1:0-28293 GCA_964462405.1 uncultured Eubacterium sp. | reverse complement strand
GCGCCATTCGCAAAATCGTGCTATCGCACTCTCCGCTGCTTTGCAGCTATTTTTGTGCAATATAACCTAGTAAAAGACATGATTCCCAATTACAGTTCCGGGAACTCCTGATGCGGCCCGGCAGAAATAAAGGCTGCTCACATTGGTACTGCCGGAAAGAGCCGCATTTGCTGCCTGAACACAGCTTCCACCGGCTCCTCTTGTCAATACAACTGCAAAACGTCCGCTGGCTACCGGCGAAAACTGTCCGCTCTGATAGATAACACCGGATACTGTATTTGGAAAGCTGCCGCTTTTGACACGATTTACAATGACACTGGCTACTGCCCACTGTCCTTCATAGCTTTCTCCTCCCGCCTCACATTCTACTAACGCAGCTAACATTGCTAAATCGCTGGCATTGGCAGTGACGGTTCCTCCGCCTCCCTGGCTGGCGGCTTCTTTTTTCTTCTGCTCTGCGGCACGCTTTTTGGCTTCTTCTGCTTTTTTGCGTTCTAATTCTTCTTCGTACGCCTTCATTTTCGCAATCTGCGCTTCATATTCATCTACTGCCTCTTCTGCCGCTGAAATCTCCTGCTGCTTACTTGTGATACTGTTCTGTGTCTCAGCAATCAGACTGTTTACTTCTGTTTCTTTTTCTTCCATATCCTCCTGCATGGCAAGTAATTCTGTCTTTTCTGTCTTTAAGGTCTGCTTCTTTTCCGCAATCTGACTGCAGGTCGCTTCATAATTATTGAGCATCCGTCTGTCGTACCGGTTAATCTCTTCTACATATTCTGCTTTGCTTAAAAGGTCCGCCATAGAATCGCTGCTTAAAAGCACTTCGAGAATATCCGTATTTCCCTTCTCATACATGAACTGTATGCGGAGCTTCATGCTCGCATACTGCTGTGCTTTGGTATTCTCTGCTTCCTGCAGGTTTTGGCTTGTCACTTCAATCTCTGTCTGCTTATCCTGAATCTGAACCTCAAGCTCATTGATTCTAGCAGAAACATCGGACAACTTCTGATTTAAGTCAGAAAGCTCTCCTAAAAGCCCGCTCTCCTGTTCCTTTAAATCCCCGACCGTCTCCTCTGCCGCTTCTTTCTTCTCTTCCAGCTCATCTATTTTCTGTCCGGCCTTTTTTAATTCCGCCCCTGTCTGGGATGCGGCGGCTTCCCATGATGCCGCTGACAACAGTATTCCCAATATCAGGCAGAGAACCTGTTTGAAGCATTTATTTCTTTGTCTGTTTTTCATAATTTTCCTCAATTATCTTAAAATTTACTGTTTTTCTACAGTATACCCGATTGTTTTCCTGCCTTCAATATGCT
Source organism: uncultured Eubacterium sp. (assembly GCA_964462405.1). Taxonomy (GTDB): domain Bacteria; phylum Bacillota; class Clostridia; order Lachnospirales; family Lachnospiraceae; genus Roseburia_B. The sequence goes on along the minus strand of CAYWXJ010000014.1, from coordinate 26,980 downwards.
ATATTAGTAATTATTAGAGATTTTTTTTATAAACTTAAATGATTTCACAAAGAGCTGACTGGAACAATAAAAAGGAGAGTGAATTATGCAATTTGTAGAGAGTAAAGATTTAAAACCCGGCATGCGTCTTGCCAAGCCTGTATACAACAGAATGGGCGTTCTGTTATATGACCGGAACAGTTTTTTAACAAATTCGGGAATTAAGAGTATTGAAAATTTCGGTCTGATCGGACTCTTCATTTTAGAACCTGCAGAACCGCTTCCGCCGATCTCGCAAGAGGACATTCAGTTCGAGCAGTTCCAGACTATTTACATGTTCCGTATCAAGGAAATTATGGACCGCCTGCAGAATGACCAGGAACCGGAGTTACTTTCTGATTTGACGAATAACATATTGGCCCGTTATGGTTCCCTGGATCATAAGATGAATTTCACCCAGATACTGCGCAGCTCTGCAGATTTCGTATACAAACACGCAATCAGCACTGCTATTCTTTCCGCTATGATCGCAAATACCATGGGCTTTACCAATACCGAGAAGACACATCTGATAACGGCTGCGTTGCTTTATGATTTAGGATATTTATATGTTCCGCGGAATATTTTAGATAAGAAGGAAGCTTTAACGGAGGATGACCAGCGCATTATTCAGGAATGCCGCAGAAAAGGCTTTCAGCTTCTTTATCCTGATGCGAACAAATATCTGTTAAGTTCCGATGTTCTGAACATTATTCAGCAGACCCTCTCCATCTTATCTGCTACAGATGAAAATGCGCTGAAGGGAAGAAGCTTTTCTACAACGGCACTTGTTCTTGCCGTTGCAGATATGTTTGACCAACTGACCGCCATGAATCTGCATCATGCACCGATTTCGGAGGTTGCCGCAATCCGCCAGCTTCGGAAGTCGCCGGGTCTGTATGATCCGAAGGCCGTTTCCGCAATTGCAAGATGTATCCACATCCTGCCTTCCGGCTGCAACATTGATCTGTCTACCGGAGATAAGGGTATTGTGCTGATGGATAATCCGGATAATTTCATGGCGCCGGTAGTTTTAAATTTCCGGGACAATCAGATCTATGACCTGAGTGATCCAAAGGTTGCAAAACAGATACAGATTGCAGATATTATGAAGACCATGGATAACCGTATCGTCATCGACGAAGAGACCTTAAAGCATTTCTCCTCGGATGCTAAGCTTCAGGATACTTTAAAACGCTTCAATAAGAGCAAACGGGAAAAGTCAGCAAGATAGTACTGCTTTTCTTACAAACAAATACCCCATCTGTTCAGATACTTATTTTCTCTGATCTTGATGGGGTATTTTTATATTAAATGGGAAGGAACTATTTTACAACCGCCTTGACGGTTTTGCTGTAACCGGTATAAACCTTCTTACCTTTTACAGTTTTAAAGGCTCTTATCTTAAAGTAATACTTTCCTTTTTTCATATTCTTAAAGCTCTTTTTCACAGTCTTATTAGACTTTATCGCTGCTACTTTCTTATATTTGCCCTTACTCTTTGCGGCACGGTAAATCTCGTAACCGGAAGCCTTACTAACTTTTTTAAAGGATATTGTTACTGTCTTACCCTTTACCTTTGCTTTCACGCCTGTTGGTGTTTTCAGGGCATAAGCAGACACAATCTTGCTGTCCGCTCCCTTTGTGGAGCCATTGTATGCAACGACTTTATAGTATGTCGTCTTTCCTGCGGATGCTTTCTTGTCCGTATAAGAGGTTCCCTCTACGGATGCGATTTTTTTGTAACTGCCGGTCTTTTTAGCAGAACGATATATTACATATTTCGTTGCATTTGCGGCTGCTGACCATGTAAGCTTGATATTCTTTTTGCCCGTCCAGGATGCCTTGAGGTTTGCAGGCACTAAAACCTCACCTGCCGGCTTCTGTGTTTCATCGACATTTTGAATCGGGTCATTATTATCAGACTTTTGTTCATCTGCTGGTTTTAAGGCGTCTATTGCAGCATTGAGCTTAGCTAATGCTTTCTCTACCGCATCCGCTTTTGCATTCTCATCTGCTGCTATTGCCTTTGCTGCTTCAAGTGCTTCTGAAAATGCCTGCCAGCTTTCCGCCGTATAGTCGCTCTGGTTCTTTCCTTCTGCTTCTGCAATCACGGTATTTAATACTGTCTTATCTTCCGAACGCTGCTCGCAGCTTACCTTCCAGCGAAGAATACCGTTTGCTGCCACATTATCTAAAACTGTCAGAACCAGCTTCACAGATGTTGTTGTAATCGTCTGGAATGTAATCGTATTGTACTGGTCAATGGCAATAACGTCCTCATATTTCGAAAGCAGCTCTGCCTCCTGCCATTTTCCGGACTCATCTAAGTACAGTACCCGGATGCTGCCCGGTATTCTGGTATCACCGTTGTCATCATACCAGTATACATCAAACCGGTTCATAGAAACCTCTGTATCCCATTCATACTGTACATAGTGCTCAGAGCCGGGATCCTGCGGCCAGTTGCCCCAGCCTTTGCCTGTTCCTGCGTTCGAAACCGTCGGCTCCCAGTTTGTCATGATACCGTCAAGGTACTCCCAGCTTGCCGTATAATCAGAAGATACGGAGGCTGTATATTCTAAATGTTCCGGATCCGGTGTCGGCGGATTGATCAGCTGGAAGCTTCCTTCAATGTTCAAATCGCTGTTCACATCTGTTATGATGTAGGTATTGTCCTCACCAATCTGCACTGCCTCTCCGTTTACGGTCAGCAGTTTTACCATATAGCCCTCATTCGGAACTGCTGTAATTGTAAGACTGCCTCCCTCTTTTACCATATCGGCATCGATGGTAAAGCTGCCTCTCTTCGGAGTGGTATTTGTAATCTTTGCCTCATACCAACTGCTTCCGTCATCCTCGGCTGTCAAAACCTTAAAGTATGCGTCATAAGCTTCCGTTGCATATTCCGGTGAAAACATCGGTGCAAAATTGTAACCATTTGCAGTCAGGGTCGGGAATCCTGTCTTACTGCTCTTCGATACCTGAATTGAATCGGACAGCTTCGAAGATAATACAAGTGTCTTCCAATCCGTGCTGTCAATCTGTGCTGCCATAACAAACGGTCCGTACATCACACTTGCAACCTCGGACTTTCCAAGCTTATCCGGCGTCTTATCAAGATGAAGGGTCCATGGCATATGAATCTCAACCACATCCTCCGCTGCCAGATCCTCTAATGTTACATAAGTGCTGATCTCAGGTTCTGTAATCCGTTCTACACCATTTACTTTTACAGTAAAGCCTTCTGTCGCCCAATAGGGAACACGAAGCTTCATATCAAAGCTCTGCGCTTCCTGGTCTTCTAATGCTGCAACTGTCAGCTTTGTATCCTCGGATGGATATTCTGTTTCCTGTACAACCTTAACGCCTTTTTCCTCCCAGGTTACTGTGGACGGGAGATACAGGCCTACATACAAAGTATCCTCTGTCTTTGCATATGCTGCTTCCTGATATTTTACATGGTTTTCCATTCCCGTTCCGTGACAGCAGGTAAAGGAATCATAATCGCTGCCAAAGTCTCTTGTGGAGCCGGGTCCGATCGGAAGCATATAAGTTGTACCATTGTGCATATCTGCCGTTACATTCGGTGTCTGGGATGCAAGAATCTGGTTGTATAAGGTTCTCTCATAATAATCCATATATTCCGCATCATCCGGATCATAATTATTTAACATTCTTGTAAGCTTGAGCATATTGTATGCCGCACAGGTCTCACAGTTTGTAGTTCCCTGAATATTATTTGCCTGCTGGTACGGATTCGTAAACTTCTCACCGGTACCTACACCGCCGATCGAGTATGCATATCTCGAAACGGTCATCTGCCAGAAGTTTTCCGCTATGTCATAATACTTCACTTCAGGATTTCCGCTCTTAACGGTCGCTTCATAAATCTCCAAAGCACCAATAATCTGCGGAATATGCTGGTTCGCATGACGTCCCTCTATATCGTCAACATTAACTGCCAGCTTATCAAAGAAATTCGTATTGTCAAAAAGCTTTGCTCCGTCTAAGAAGGCTGCATCTCCGGTGTAAATATAAAGCTGCGCCAAAGACTCGTTGAATCCCCCGAATTCTCCTGCAATATACATATCCCACATCTTTGTCAACTGTTCCTGTGTGCAGGCATTCAAACGTGCACATACCCATTTTCCAAGTGCTGATGCTGTTGTAAGTGCTTCTTCATTGCCCGTATAGGTATAAGCATCCAGCAAACCTGCGATCAGCTTATGCAGCGTATAGTAAGGTGCCCAGATACCGCTGTCGGGACCTCCATACGGCGTATACTGCTCTAATAATGCAAACTGGTCCGGAGAATAACCGCTTAAGAAGCCTTCTCCCCAAGTATCCGGATCTGTGCTCCATGTGCTTGTAAGTACGCCATTCGTTTTGAAATCCTCTGCATTTCCTTTCGAAAGCAACTGTAATTCGCGAAGCTCATGTACCATTTCATTCAGCTTGGTCTTAATTTCCTCATCACCTGTAGATGCGTAAGCAAGCGCTAACGCTGACATGTAATGTCCTGTGGAATGACCACGCAGCAGACCTGTCGGCTCATCCCAGCCGCCTAACGGCTCTACTCCCTGAATCTTTTCTGTCTGCCCGAATGTATTGTAGAAGTTATAAAGCATACGCTTATTATCCAATAATTTCAGATATGCAATATCTCTGTCACGGTTCTGTGTCAGAATAGAACCGTTATCACCGGTTTTATCAAGCGTAATGTCGTTTAAATCAAAGCTTGAAGATACTACGGTCTTTTCAACCTCTTCTTCATCCACAACTGTGACATCCGCTGTGATCTTCTTTGTTTCGCCTACAATGGAACCTTCCACGGTAAAGCTTCCCGCCGAAGCATACTCATCCGCATCCACCTTCACCGGCCAGATTGTTTTCAGCTTATTTTCCGTACCGTCGGAATATGTCACCTTGACATAATTCGGCAAAGACGGACTGTGCCCAGCCAAAGTTGTCACAGCAACCGGAGCAACACTTGTAATTGTAACCGTCTCTCGGAAAGCAACGACCGTAATATCCAGTTCTTTTTCCACGGCATCCGCCGTACCGTAGGTTACGGTTGCTTTCAGCTTACCGACTGCATTTTCTTCGCCGATTGCCGGACGTGTTACCTTTGCCGTGCCGTCCTCAATGATTACCGCCGGGTTGGTACTCTCCCATGTAATTGCTGAGCCACGCTCTCCTAAAACCGGAAGTGTAAAATCCGACATCACGGCAGTAAGATCACCAAGTGCCGCAGCCGCCTTTTCTGCATCATATTCCGCATTCTGCTGGTCCGTATAAGCTGCAAGGACAGTGATCGGAAACTCTTTCGTATCAGTTACCGGCTCCGAACCATAGGAAATCGTTGCCGTCAGCGTTCCGGATACATTTTCCTCTCCTGCTGCCGGACGTGTCACCTTTGCCGTGTTATCTTCAATTGCAACAGCCGGATTGGTGCTCTTCCATGTAATTGCTGAGCCGTTTGCACCCTTTGCCGGAAGCTCAATATCCTCCGTTACAGCGGAGAGTTCTCCTAAGTCAAGCTCCGATTTGTCCGCTGCCACGATTCCTGCGTCATCCACACTGTACATTGCAGCAATTTCCTCTGCAGACAGTGCTTTCTGATAAATCTTCACCTCAGCAAACTGTCCGATGGTAGGATCATCTGCATACTGTCCTTTTCCGATGTAATTTCCGGTCGTTGCACCGAGATCATTTACAGTGATTCCGGTATCCTGTGTCCCAACGAGTATTCCGTTCTCATACAGGGACATTTCAGAACCATCCATAACAACAGTCGTCAGCACCCAGCGGTTCTTGTCAAAATTCTCCCCCTTCCCGACACCCTTTTCCTCACTCCATCCGGATGTTGTGATTGCAGAAGCATATCCCTTAAATCCATCGTTTCCGCCATCTGACAAAAGATACATATAGCTTGTCGTATCATTTCCGAAATCCCAGATTCTCTGGTAACCGTTATCGGTAGTGAGCTTTACCCACATACTGATCGTTACTGCGTCGTGGTTGTTTAAGATACCATCCGGAAGCTTAAGATAGGGGCCGTCCGCACCTCCGGTCAAGGTCAGTGCCTTTACCGTAGTTCCGTAAATATTGGCATCGCCAATGGTATAGGTACCCTCAACGCTTCCGCCGCCATTGCTCTCTAACTGCCCGGCATTCTGATTACCGGATGCATCACTGATGACGGTAGAAAAACTATTCTGTAAATTAAAATCATAATACAGGATCAAATCCTCTTCAGCCGCCCTTACGGTCTGTGCGCCATATGGAAATAATCCTGTAAAGACAAATACCAGCGACAGAGCAAACGCTGTTATTCTTTTAAAAATCCTGTGTTTTATCATATTCGGACACTCCTTTCTGAAACAAGTATAACGGATATGTCCTGCCGTTTATATGCAAAAAATTTATACTTCCGGTAATTTTTTAAGCTATTTTCTTCCGGCAATTTCCCGGACATATTTCTGCCAGATTTCCTCCGTTGAGCGTCCGCTTCCGAACAACTGATACAGGCTTTCAGAAATCACCTGACAGACCTTCTTCCAGTTCTGAATGGAATTTCTGCTGATTCCATATTCCATCTGGTCTGCAAACACCTGATACTCCGGATTCTGGCTGCAAAATTCCATAGCAGCACTCCGGATCGGCGAGATATTTCCCATCTGTCCGCAGATTTCCTCCATCACCTGTTCCTGATTGTAAAATTCCATAAATGCAGCCGCACCCTCCACATTCTTTCCTTCCAATGCGGCAAGATTCTCCCCTCCGATGATTACTCCTTTACTGGTATGCGAGGGAAACGGACAGATACCATAGTCGATCCCTGATTGTTCAATTTCAGGCAGTGCCCATGGACCATTTTCTACCATCGCCGCCTTTTCTGCGATAAAAATCCTGGTTACATCCGTCTGGGACCAGTTGATACAGTCATTGGGCAGGCACCCATTATCCAGAAGCCTGCGCACCAGCCAAAATGCCTCCGCAGTTCTTTCATCCTTCAGATTCTGCCCGTCCGCTCCGGTGGAAAGCAGCCACGGCAGGAATTGGAATGCTCCCTGCTCCCCGGATGCCGCCGACATTGCAAACCCATAATGTCCTTCTTCCCCTTCTGTTGTCAGGGCTTTTGCCGCAGCCTCAAAGTCTTCCCATGTTTCCGGCGGCTTTATCCCTGCCTCCGTAAGCATCTGCTTATTGTAGATGATTGCCGTATTGTTGCAGCAAAACGGAATCCCATATATGCGTCCATCGTATTCCGCCGTAGACCATACGCTTTCATAGTAATCCTCTTTGGACAGTCTGTCAGAAAGCTCATCCGTCAAATCTGCAAGCAGACCTATATGGACAAGGCTCTGCATATCCGGATTATCCACAAGAACCAAATCCGGCAGCGAATTTTTAGATATTGCAATGGTTAATTCCTTGATATAATCTGACATCGGTATATATTCCCAGGAAATCGCATAATCCTGCTGTGCAGCGTTAAACGCTTCCATAAGCTGATTCAATCCCTGCTGCTGCGTCTCTGTTTCATAATAGGACCAAAGCACCAGCTCCTTACGCTCTTTCTCCTCCTGCTGCGTATCGATGCTCCCGCAGCCAACACACATTGCAGCCAGCAAAAAAACTGCCGCCCCCAAAAAAATGTATTTCTTCATACCCTTCTCCTAAAATTATCGAAAATCCGCCGGTGAAATTCCGGTTACCTCTTTAAACACCCTTGTAAAATAATTGGAATTATTGTAACCGCATGCCTCCGCGACCTCATAAATTTTCATATCCGTACCCTTCAGCAGACGTTTGGCATGACTGATGCGAAATTTCTTCAAAAACGCAGAGAAATTCATACCCATTTCCCGTTTGAACAGCATACTTAAGTACTCCGGCGTAATCCCCAGAATTGCTGCGGTTTCCTCTAATGTAATCCCTTCTTTGTAATGGTTCCGGATATACTCCACGGTACGGTTAATGGTATAGTTGCTGATTCCTTCCTTTTTCTCCCTTTCACAGATAATATGTCCCATCTCTCCTAAGATTTCCTCTATCTCTGTCCGGGTATATGCGGTAAAAACCGTATGCATATAATCCTTTGTCCGAAGAAGCTCATATGCTTTCTGATTGATCTCCCGCGCTGTATCCAACATCGAAGACGTCAGCTTTATCACAACCCGGCGAATATCCTCAGCATCATATTCCCTTCTCATAACAAATTCCAGAAATTCCTCCGTCCGTTTCCTGGTCTCTTCCCTGTTTCCGGCGCCAAGTGCCAGCAGCAGCTTCTTTTCCAGCCCAATCGGATAGATAAGTTCCTGCTCCTTATGTGCAGAGCGTCTTTCTATAGAAGGTAAAAGTGCCCCATCCGCAGACAGCAATCGCTTACTTCCGCAGGAAAGACATTTTGTTAAAGCCTTCCTCACGACTGCAAAGGTATCCCGCCATTCTTCCACAGAGAAACATATATCTGCCGCCCAGGGAATCTCAAATTTACTTACGGACCAGTCCCCGACAACGGTTTCGTCAAATGTCTCAGCAAAGCGGATCAGCGCATCCTCTGATGCTTTTACAATGAAAATCCGAAGCTGCAGATGTTCCTCTGCAGCATCCACATAGACATAATCCGGATACTGCCGCTTGATATTGCGAAGCAGACGCTCCAGTTCCGTTTTCTCCTTATCCGCATTTCCATAGTAACTGACAAAAATTCCGTATGCATCATTATCCGGCGGCAAATGTTTTAACAGCATATCTTTTGCCTCCTCCCCCCGGGTGTCTGTCCCGAAAAGATAGCCAAGAAGATAATTGCCCAATTTGCCCCCAAACTTATCGCTGTTTTTTAAAAGTTTTTTCTCGATCTTATTTAATACGGTTTCCAGCTCATCAATGGAAATCGGTTTTAATAAATAATCTTCAACACCAAGGACTATTCCTTCCTTCGCATATTCAAATTCCGAATATCCGCTGATAATCACGCTGTAAGGCATAATATTCTTTTTTCGCAGTGCAGAGAGCATCTCAAGCCCGCTCATTTTGCTCATGCGGATGTCTGTAATGACACAGTCCGGTTTCACGCTTTCAATCAGTTCTATGCCCTCACTTCCATCCTTACATGCCCCGACTACCGTATGCGGCGTATTTCCGTTAATCATATTTGTTAATCCTTCACGGATTACAGCCTCATCCTCTACAATCACTATCCGCATAACGCCCTCCTTTTCCACAGCCTATACTGCATTTTCGCTGCCTTTCCCGCTGTCTCTTTCGTTAAGGGGCGGAAGGAGCATCATAACAATCGTCCCCTTTCCCTTGACGCTGCTTATATTCCAGCTTCCTTCTTCTCCATAGTACAGCAAAATCCGTTCAAAAACATTCGCAGTACCTACCCGCTCTCCCGGCCGGACTTCTCTGCCGCGCTGGTTATACAGGCTCACCTGCTCTTCATCCATTCCAACTCCATTATCCTCTACAATCAGGCAGAGTTTCCCCCCGTCCTCCACATAACCAATATCCACCCGGATGAGTCCGCCCTCCACATCTTTGATGCCGTGCAGAATTGCATTTTCCAAAATCGGCTGGAGCAGCAGTTTATATATCTTTACATGCCGCACCGCCGGGTCTATAGAAATCTCAAATTCAAAGGAATTCTTGTAGCGAAGCTGGTACAATGCCACATAGGACTTTAACCATTCCTCCATCTCAAAAATGGGAACTACGCTGCTCTGGTTCATTGTATACCGCAATATAACGCCAAGGCTGCCTAACATCCTGCTGATTTCATACTCCCCTTTTCCGATTGCCATCCAATTTATTGCATCCAGGGTATTGTATAAAAAATGAGGGTTGATCTGTGCTTCAAGTGCCTTAATTTCCGCCTGTCGTTTCTTCTCCGAAATTTCCATTACTTCCTGTATTAATGATTTTACCTTCTGGGTCATAAGATTGAAATGATGCCCGATTCTGCCAAGCTCATCTGCTCTGTCAACGGTTATACAGACATCGAGATTTCCATCTCCCACCTGCCTTATGCCTTCCATAATGTTACCCAGATACTTCGTAAAGGAACGGCTCATGAGGTTACTAAACACGATCACAAGAAACATGTCAGCCAACAGCAGCATCCAGTAGATTTTCTGCACATTATCTACCGTTTTCATAACATAGCCATTATCGTACACATTATAAAGGATCCAGCCGGTTTCCTTGTCCGTATGCTTGCTGCTTGAAAGCTTTTTTCCGCGGAACATTTCCGTCTGATATACTAAGCTGCACGCCTCCTCTTCTCCATATACCTCCTTGCCGATATAGGATTTATCCGGAAAAGATACCACCCTTCCGGCTTCATCTGTGATAAAATTGACACTATGTTCCTGCATGGTCCCGTCTGCGCTGCAAATTTCCCACAGGACATCCTCCTGTATTCCTACAATGACCGTTGCGATTGCTCCCTGTTCGAGATTCTCTGTATCATAGACCTTTTTTCCCAGAAAGAATAAGTTTTCCTGCTCCCCATTATCTAAAATCTGTTCTGTCGGCACTAGCACAATGCCGCTTTGTCCCTGTACCTTACGATAGGGTGAAATACTGCGCAAATCATCATAATCCCGCCAGATATTATCCAGAGCCGATCCTGTCTGCTTATCATAGGTAATGCTCTCTCCGGTGTTGCAGATCAGGCTGATGCACCGTATGCCTTGTTTCGTTTCCGCAAACTGTTTTACACGCTCATTGATGGTAAAGAACAACGTAGCCTGTTCCATAGAATCCGCCTTCGGATAAGAAGAAAGACTTTTTACGATGTTTTCATCTGCATAAATCTGATACACAATATCCATATAGGATTCTAAGGTCAACGAAAACCGCTCTGAAATCTGGTTCATATTGCTCTTCTGCAGCTCGTTAATATGATTATTCAAATAATGGATGCTGATATTGATACAAATCATCTGCACAAGCACAATCGGAAGAATCCAGACGCCAATACTTATCAACTTCTTCCGAAAACTCAAATCCTGATACCATTGTCTTATCCCCTTCTCTTTGATTTCCATCCCCCATCTTCTACGGTTCATAAGTCATCTTTTCACGTTCACCTTTCTTACCTTGCCTGCCTTGCCAAGTACTTTTTTCCCGGCGGAATCTAACTTATATGCCTGTACCTTAAAATAATAGGTTCCCTTTTTCAGCTTCTTTATGGTCAGCTTTCTTCCTTTTATGTATTTTGTCTTGACGCCCTTTTTAAATTTTGCATTGGTTGCATAGGTAATCTTATATCCGTCTGCACCGCTTACTTTTTTCACTGTGACAGAAACCTTTCTGCCTTTTAATGCTTTTACGGAAGAAAAGGATGCTTTTTTGACCGTGATTTTCTTCTGCGGCTGCTGTTGTGTCTGCTGTCCTGCTGCCGGGTCTGTCTGCTGCTCTGCTGCGGGGTCCGTTACAGGGTTCTTCACCGGGTCTTTTTCCGTATCTGTTCCGGGGTCTGCCACCGGATCTTTCTCCGGATCTGTTCCGGGGGCTGCCGCCGGATCATTCTCCGGACTGACGCCGCTTATCGTATAATTATCCGGCACGGAGCCATTTTCCCAAGGAGCCGGAAGATACTGATCCGATACATAGATTTCGGACAGGAAGTTATAGGCAGCTTCATCATACACTTTAAGCTCTCTTCTTGTATTTACAGGTCCCCTGACGCCGTCCCACTGCCCGTCTGCCGTATCGTCCATGGCATTGAACCAAATCGCACTTAAGGTTGCAAAATATTCACTGGAATTAGAACCCGCATAGGAATCCTGCCATTTCCCGGCTGCGATTGAACTGTTATAAATGCTCTCCCATTCCTGCATCTGTGCTTCGCTTAATCCATAATTCTGTACCGTATGCCCGAACTCATGCACTAAAATACTCTCATTTGGATAGGTTGTCTGATAATTGCCCTCCCTCAGACGCAGCACATTCGCATCCTTGATGGAAGCAAGCTGTGTTCCGCCAAAGCCCTCTACATACAGATACGCTTCCTCATAGGTATAGCGGTGCTCTAAGATGTCATAGGCAATCTCGCCTTCCCCGAAAATGCCCAGCATACAGCCTGCATTGCCCATGCGTTCCGCAATTACGGAATTTGCGAGAATCACCTCTAACATCTCCTTTGCCTTTGTCATTGCCTCCGAACGAACCTGCTTCGTACCGACAATCTTTACGCCGCAGTCTAATGTAATTTCCTGCTGATAAAAGGCATCATATTCTGTGACAGCTACGGTCTGTTCTGCTGCACAGTTTCCCGTTTTATTCGAAATCTTATCTGCTGCAATCTCTACCTTGATGTCCGGTAAATCGGACAGGTTTGAAATCGGATATGTCAGACGGATCGAGGTCTTCGGCGTATCCGGATTGTTCGGGTATTCCTGACTTTTCGGGCTGTAATAGACAATGCCCTTTTCCGTATAGTTGTACTCCTCCCAAGTATAAGAATAAATCGGATTTACTTTTCCATCTACGGTAACCGAAAAATTCTCCTGTTCATCCGCACCTGTTACAGCCTCACTCCAGTATAATTCAATATCCTGATTGCTGATCAGCTTTGCCTGTGTTACATACGGCACCATCTTGGTATCTGCTGCATTTACGTCAAGCCGAAGGACAAATACGGGCAACAATGCCAGACAAAACAGAAACAGTCCGTACAGATTCTTTTTCTCTTTCATTTTAACCTCCTTGTAATTTTTCTATTTTATCCGAAACAGAGTGGATAAAGTCTCAGAAATTATGAAATAGCCGGTCATGGTGGTTCTTTCTTATCTCAGCGCTACCATTTCCGGCTATCTCTGTTAATGTTATTTCACTTTCACCGAACCTGAAAGCTTTGCTTTTTTCAACAATTTTTTATACTTCCCAAGCTGTTTATTCGGTACATCAATCGTCGCTTTTTTCGCAATTCCCTTAAACGCATATTTTCCGATAGATTTCGGTGCAGTGGAACTGATTTTTACTGTCTTTAGCTTTGCATCCTTATAGAATGCCTTCTTTCCAATGGTTACAACATTTTTAGGAATCGTTACCTTTGTCAGCTTTTTCATGTTTGCAAAGGCATTATTTGAAATAGATACGACTTTACAGGTAACTCCCTTCACTTTTACGGTATTTGCAATTTTTAATGTTTTTGCGCTCTTCTTTTTAGGTGCATATGCTGTTACCTGTTTTTTAGCTGCACTAACCACACGGTACTTCACGCTGCCTGCGGTTACCGTATTCCCATTCTTTAAGGTCTGTGCTGAATTGTCCGTTTGTGTTTGATTCTGCGGAACTTTTTCATCCGTTTGTGTCTGATTCTGCGGAACTTTTTCATCCGTTTTTGTGGTTTCATCCGGCGTTTTATTATTCTCCGACGTTTCTACATATTTTACTTTTACGACCGTAAGGGACATTGCAGGCATAGTATAAAGCATTTTTTCGCCGGAAATTGCGGCTTCCTTTGTCTTTGGAGCTACATTTGTCGGATTCTCTATGGAGTTTTCATCCATGGCAGCTCCTGACAGACATATGATCTCTGCCTTTGTACCATCCTTTATATTCGGATAATGCAGTGTAATATCTTTCGCAAACCCGTCATGGTTGACAAGCTTCAGATATACATATTCCTCATCCTTTGAGGACACATAATAGACATCTGTCTGATGTCCGGCTTTTTCTTCTAAAAGACCGGTTTCCGCATTTAATTTCTCTAATGTGGTATTGACAATTGTCTTACCATAGTTATTTGCATACATGCACTGTACATAATAACTTGGCGTACCATAGCTTGAGTACTCATCAAATTTGATCAAGTTGTAATCCCAGTCTCTGTTACCCTCTTTTTCCATCAACGGAGCATAGGATGCGTGGCGGACAATATCACCATTTCTCTCTAAACCTGTCATGTAAGCTGCTTCACTGATGGCAGTTTCTAAGATATTTTCTGTGGTATTATTGTTATGGCCTGCATATTCGCCAACGAATACATTGCTTCCGCCTTCATTTAATCTCTTGTAGGAATCATATATATAATCATCCTTCAAAAGCGTATTGCCTTCATCTGTTGTGTAACTGATATAATAATGTTCGTCTACTAACGTTTCACCGGGAACTTCGCTGCTAATCCAGTTCCATGCGTCTGTATCCTGGCTTCCCTGATAGGAAGGTCCTGTAGAGGATATAAGGGTAATTTTTCTACCCGGATAATTTTCTTCGATATATTTATCAATATAGTCCTTAATCCATAAGAAGTTATCCTTGTAAGAAATTCCTTTTGCCTCATCATTCCAGTTTTCGTTACCGATACCGATATAGTTTAAGTCGAACGGTTCTGCATGACCGTTTTCTACTCGTTTTGCAGCCCAATAAGCTTCCGATTCATTCTCACTGTCTGCGCTGCCCCAGCAATAATCAATTAAGTTGGTAGCATGTTTCGCAAACGGTTCTAACTCATCACCGCTGGCTGCATCAGCAGTATTACGGAACTGGCAGTAAATTCCTGCACTTAAAATCGGGAATGCCTGTGCGCCTAAGTCTTCACAAAGTGTTAAAATTTCGTGATAACCAAACTGATAGGACATCATATATCCATAGTCTTCCGTATACTGTACCGGATGTCCTTCGGTTCCCCAGTAGCTTGCATTTGCTTTTCTTTCCTCTAATGGTCCCACTGTATCTTCCCAGTTATAATAGCTGTCTGTACCGTAACTTCCTTCAATGACACATCCGCCCGGGAAACGGATAAAAGATGGATTTAAATCTGCCAGCTTCTGTACAAGGTCTGCACGAATACCAGCACCATAGGAGTAATTCTTATTCCCATAACCGTATCCGTCTGTAGGAATCAAAGATACCATATCAATGTTCATCACATCTGTATCTGCTGCGCCTTCAAAAGTTAGAACGATCGTTCCTAATTCCGTCTTGCTGCCTGTTAAATTTGCAGTTACTTTCTGCCAGGTACCATCTTTCTTTAAATCTAAGGTTACTTCGTCTGTAATGGCTGTTCCCTGGGCATTGACAACTTTTACCTTTAAAGTGCCTGCATAAGCGGCTTCTGCTTTCATGTAAACAGAGAAGTCATATTTTAAACCTTCTTTTATTGCCATTGCCGGACTGTCTAAGGAAGCCTTTCTGACAAAGCCGTGGTTTTTCAGCGTCTGATTGCCCGTAATTGCTGCGTAATTGGTGTTGTTTTCGTTTAATCCGCCTTCTGTTTTTACTTCAAAGTTTGCTGCGTTACTGCTGTTCCAGTGAAGCTTCCAGGAAGTCTGGTCGCCGCACTCCACAGGATTGTCCGGTGTATCAATATTTTGGTAATTTTCAAAGGAATTATTTTTCACCATTTCTGTGGATAACCCGCCGTCCGCAGAACTGTTGATGTCTTCATAGAACACACCAAACAATTCCTGACTGATGTCCACACCTTCCTTTTTCGTATCTACAGTTAAAGCAAATTCTGTCGTATCTTTGGCTAATACGAGAACCCTGATTTCCCGTGTTTCTTCATTCTCAGCCATTGTACAGGTCGCTTTCAAGGTTACATAGGTATCCTTTGCCGGTGCTGTAATTTCACCTGTATTCGAAATAACTGCCGTATTATCACTCTCCCATGCAACAGAAACCTTGCCATCTAATGCAGAAGCCGGTAATGTAAGCTTATCATAAATTCCTGTAGAGACTTTTCCATCAAATAATTCAGGAATGGTAAGCTTCTTTGCTGCAGATTTTACTGCATATGAATCCGGAACATCAGAATATACTTTCCAACGGTAAATTCCGCAGGAGGAGCCTGTTACCGTCATATTCATACGAATAGATTTTGTTGTGATTTCTTCAATCGTAATCTGGTTATAGCAGTTATATTTTGAAAAATTCTTAGGATGAGAAACCAATACGGCATCCTGCCATGCATCATTCTCATCTTTGTACTGGAAACCTACATTAGAAGGAATCTTCATTCCGTCTTCGCTTCCATACCAGTACACCTGAAATGTCTTTGTGGTGATCGCTTCCTCCCAGTCATACTGCACCCATGCTGTGTCTCCTGCATTCTGCGGCCAGTTTCCCCAGCCAAGATTAGTTCCAATATCAGACCCTGTGGGTTCAAAATCTGCGTTATTGATACCATTTAAATTCTCCCAGTCGGAAGTATAATGTGCGCTCGGCTCCGCATAGATACCCGCATCCGGCAATGACAGATCCGCACTCGGCTCCTCCGGCTGCACTACGGTCGGCTTTGGGAAGCTTTCCGGCACATCGCCTAACAGAAGCCAGTCATAAACGGCAACCGGCATCTTCGAGCCGCTGCTTGTCGCATGCGTCATCGTGATACGGATTTTAGAAGTCGTCACCGGCTCATGCTCATAGGTCACCGCTTCGTTTCCTTTATATTCCCAGGTAGCCGTCGGCGTTACTTCCTGCCAGTCTCCGTTTTCGTCTGTGTATTCAATCTTAATTGCCGTCGGCGTCACAACTCCGCCGCCGTCATCATAGAACATGATCTTTGAACCGGTAATTTCCGCTTCCCTCTCGCCCAGATCGTACATCATCCACTGGTCGCTCGTCTGCAGATTGGGATCTCCATGTGCATTCCAGAAAGTGCTCATGCTGCTGTCTGCAAAATTGTCGGCGCCCATTCCATATCCCACATAGCTTACGGATGCTTCCGCATAATTACGAAGTGTCGGCGTTCCCTCAACGTCCTCATAGCTTTCTGCCGATACGGCGATTGCTCCCATCGGAACGGATGCTGCGAGCATCGCGCCCGCCAGGAGTATCCCCAGCAGCTTGTTTTTTATATGTTTCATTTTCATTTGCTGTAAAGCCCCCTTCCCTCATTTACCAACAGGGACGAAAGAAACCTTCCGTCCCTGCGATAAGTAAAGACAAATTATTTTACTTTTACTGTAGACGCTGTCTTAGCCTTCTTTAACAGCTTCTTGTATTTCTTTAGCTGCTTATTCGGCACGTCAATCGTTGCTTTCTTTGCAATTCCCTTGAATGCGTTCTTACCGATCGACTTCGGCGAGGTACACTGCATCTTCACCTTTTTCAGCTTGGAAGACTTGTAGAACGCCTGCTTCCCAATTGTCGCCACATTCTTTGGAATTGTTACGGACGTCAGCTTCTTCATCTTCGCAAAGGCGTTCGGCGCGATGGACACCACCTTGCAGCTCACACCCTTTACCTTCACCGTATTTGCAATCTTAATTGTCTTCGCGGTCTTCTTTGACGGCGCATAAGCCTCCGCCTGCTTCTTAGCTGCGTCTGTCACGCGGTATTTTACGCCGCTTACGGTGATCGTATCGCCCTTCTGCAGAGTTTCCGCAGCCGGCGTCTGTCCGGAATCGGCAGTTCCGCCCGGCGTTGTGCTTCCGCCCTGATTGGCGTTATTGTTCTGACTGCTATCCGGATTCTGGTTCTGGTTTTCAGCGCTTTTCTTTACCAGCGCATTCGCCGCCGCTGCAAGATCTGCCTTTGCCTGCTCCAGATCATCCTTTGTCGCATTGGCATCCGCTGCAACCGCCTTTGCCGCCGCAAGCGCGTCTGCAAATTTCTTCCAGCTCTCTGCCGTGTACTCTGACTCAGCCTTTGTTCCGGCTTCTGCAATTGCCGTATCCAGCTCTTCCTTCGCTTCTGCTGCGGAAGCATCCTCCGTGCCGGCCAGCTCTCCGTCCAAATACCATTCGTTTACCGCTACCGCCACCTTGCTTCCATTTGATTCTGCATGCGTCATGGTTACGCGGATCTTGGAAGTGACGATCTCCTCAAACTCATAGGTGTTGTATATATTCCCCTCATATGTCCAGTCACCTACCGGAGTTACCTCTTTCCAGGTTCCGTCCTCCGCCTCGTATTCGATCGTAATCGCAGTCGGCGTCATAACTCCGCCTCCGTCATCATAGAACATAATCCTTGAGCCGGTAAGCTTCGCTTTCTTCTCTCCGAAATCGTACATCATCCACTGCGGCGACGTCTCAAGATTCGGATCGCTGTGACCGTTCCAGAAGGTTCCCGTATTGCCGTCCGCAAAATTATCTGCTCCTGCTCCCCAGCCTACATAGCTTACCGACGGGGCAGCCTCGTCGCGAACGGATTTTTCCTGTACGATCGGCTCGTCAGCCATTGTCCAAATCAGCATCTTGGAGGAATTATTCTTCGGATCTGCCAGACCTTCCTCATAGTCCGCGTCATCTCCGCGGTTGTTCCATGCGTAATACGGAACCGCCTGCAGCTTAGCGTCAATCATTTCCGCATCGTTGCCTGTCGCATATTTCACATCGCCGGTGATTTCCACAACGCCCTTCAGTAAATTCTCGTTATACGTTGCCGTCAGCTCAGCATCATGCGGAATTACAAAGTTCAGCGGATCAAAGTCCTCGATGTCCGCATTCAGCTGTGCGTTGCCTGCTTTTTCGATGCAGTATACGATCGGTCCTCTTTCGATTGCAATTCTGCCCTGTGTAGCTTCTACGTTTTCATTGGATTCTGTCAATCTGATCTCCATTGGGATTGCAATGTCAACCACATCTCCGCTCGCCCAGGTCCTGTCTATGGTTACATAACCGTTTTCCGCCGCAGCGTCTACTTCTTCTCCATTTACCTTAATCACTACCGTCTTGTTCTTCTGCTCGTTTACCCAGCCAGGAATGCGAAGCTTCATTGCAAACGTTTTCTCTTCCTGCGGCGTCACGGTCATCTTGATGTCGCCGTTCCACGGATAATTCGTCTCCTGCTTGATTTCAACATCCGTACCGTTTACGTTCACATTGCTACTGCTTCCCGCATACATATTTACAAATAAATTGTCGTTATGAACGTTGTACATATAACCGCCCAGGGACGCGATGGTTCTCATCAGGTTCGGCGGGCAGCATGCACATGCAAACCACTCCGAACGGGAATTTCCGCCGTCCACCTCCAGCAGAGTACTGTAATAGAAACGGTTTCCGTCTAAGTTCGTGCCTACCAGGATGGAATTGTAAAGGTTTGTCTCTACCATATCCGCATACTTTCCATCCTCATGCAGCAGATTCATTCTGAGATTCCAGTTTGCCGCGCCGATTGCCGCACAGATCTCGCAGTAAGACTGTCCCGGCGGCAGATCGTAATCCTGACCGAAGCCCTCTGCGTCGCTTCCGGCGGTAGTTGTTCCGATTCCGCCTGTGATATAAGTCTTCTTTTCTGTGACGGAATCCCAAATGGTATCTAAGCTATTGATATATGCCGCTCTAGTTTCGTCTTCTTCCGGAAGCAGCGTCGCAACATCCGCAATACCTGTATAGAAATAATTTGCTCTTACGGCATGACCAACCGCATTTGTCTCATCGACAAACGGCGTTTCGTCCTGTGAGTAGGTGCCGCCCGAATATCCGCTGTCACGCTGATCCTGATTCTGTCCGCGCCTGTCGATTAAGGTCTGCGCCGTATCATAATAATCCTGCGCCGTTCCCTTTCCTTCGTACTCTTCTGCGAGCTTTCCGAATTTCACAAGGGCAAGCTCAATCTCTTCATGTCCCGGAACCTCATAGCGTGTTCCTTCCGGTCCGAAAACCGCCACGATTTCATCCGCAAAACGCTTGCCCGCTACATACAGTCTGTAATCCGGATCACCGATTCCCTCGCGGTAACGCGTGTAAGCGACTACAGCCTCCAGAAAATGGCCCGCATTGTACATCTCATGGTTTGACATCTCCCACCAGCGGTGTGTGCCCGGCTTACCGCCTCCGCTGTAGCTTGTGCTTCTCAGGGTAAAGAATGTGTCAATATAACCGTCTGCATACTGCACTTTTTCAATTTTCTCTATCCAGCTGTCCAGCTTCTGTGCAAGCTTTGTTCTCTGTGCCACAGCTTCTTCACTTGTATCATTCTGTGTTGCAGAAAGCGTATAAGAAATTGCCTCGATACTCTTATAAATATCTGAATCCTGGAATACGAAGCCGCTGAATGCCTCATAGGACTCTCCATTTAACTTCTTAATGGCATTGTCAAAGTTCGGCTCTCCGCCGGAAGCCTTTTCAATCTGCGCAATCGCCACATCCAGAGAGGTCATCGCGTTCGTTTCCTGCTTCGGCAGCCAGAAATCATCCTCTAACTGAACGTTTTCAAAGGTAACGCTGCTGTTTGAAGCGCCCACTTCCGCCGGTTCTGTCACCGTGATCTCCGCTTTCGCTTCATATTCTTCATCCGCATAACTCACCGTACCCGTTACGATAAAGGTTGTTCCTGCTTTGTCAGCCGCATAGGATGCCGCATCTACTTCCTCCCAGGTTACCGGAAGAAGCTTGGAATTAAATGTTTCCGCATACTCATAGCCATATTCTTCTAATGTGCTTGATGTCGGCTCGTCAAATTCTATGCCGTTTGCCACAACCGTATCCGGAAGGATCGGCGCTTTTCCTGCCGCCGTGGACGTCTGATAGGTATCGATGCTCTCGATTTTCTCATCCATTACACGAATGTCCGACTCGACCGTCTGTGTAATTCCTTCTCTTGTAACCGTAAGCGTCAGTGTCGCGGTTCCTTTTTCAAGTCCTTTCACTTGAACGGTTCTCTGATTTGTCACTCCCTCAATAGAAAGATACTCCGTGCCGTCGGAAATGCTCCATGCATAGCTTGCTTCATCCGAGAGCTTTTCCGGCTTTGTATTGCCTGTCAGGGTCACCGTTTCCCCTACGGAAACCTTCGAGCCTCCGGTAATCGATGCACCTGTAATGTCCTCCTGTAAAGTCTCTGCATAAACCTCCCATTCACTGATACCGATCGCGTTGTAGCCGCTTCCCCTGGCTACCTTCATACGCAGGCTCGTCGTAGTGATCGGGGTATCAAAGTTTACCACATTCCAAACGCCATTTTCTCCATTCAGACCGCCGCATTCCGCTCCCACATTCGGAAGGTCGACCCATTGCTTACTTTCGCTGTCTAAATACGCAAGCTCTGCGCCGCCCGGAAACGTAACTCCGCCTCCGTCTGCCCACCACATAACCCGTGTGGATGACATTGTCTGCGCCTCATCCCATGTAAGCGTAACCTCCATGGGGTACTTCTCCTCCGCTGCCCCCCAGCAGTTCCAGCTTGTAGTAGAATCCGCCGTAGCCAATGTGCCGTCATTAATCTTTACCTCATTCCCTTCGAGGTACACATTCGTATACGCCGCACCCGCTGTTGCCGTCAGCGCAAGATTCGTGCCAGGCTCCTCCGTCTCTTCACTTCCTCCGGTGTCTTCACTGCCGCCGGTCTCTCCGGTGTCTCCGGTCTCACCTTCCGCAAATACCGTCATAGACGGCACCACTGAGGTAACCAGCATTACGCAGGATAGCCCTAATGCTACCAGCGCCTTTTGTACATGTCTTCCCATATACTCATTCTCCTTTCTTAGCAGCACCCTTAAATACCCTTGATTTTTTCTTAGTTTAGTATGGGGTATAAAATTTTGAACTGCAATAGAACTATTTTAAGGTGAGTGAACTATTTTATGGTTGCTGCAAAGCAAAAAAAGCCTTAGAAATACTTTCATGTATCTCTAAGGCTTTTAGCATTTTTAAACTTTTTAAATATTCTTCACTGTGGCAATGTCCACCGGAGTCAATGTCTTATCGGCAGTTTCAAGGCTGCGTGCCAATGCATTAGCGGTATCCATGGCGGTGATACAGTACACACCCGTCTCAATGGCATTTCTGCGGATTAAGAAACCGTCTCTGGTCTTATCTCCGTTGCCCTGCGTTGGCGTATCAATGACAAGGTCGATCTTGTGTCCTAAAATCAAGTCCATGACATTCGGAGATTCCTGCGTAATCTTATTGACCCGCAATGCATCTACGCCATGTGACTGCAAATACTTCGCAGTACTTCTGGTAGCATATATCTTATATCCCAAAGCAGCGAAACGCTTTGCCACATCCACAGCCTCCGGCTTATCCGCATCCTTTACGGTCATAATCATCTGCTTATACTTCGGAAGGATAACACCTGCGCCAAGGAACGCCTTGTACAGTGCTTCATCAAAATTTTTTGCAATTCCAAGACATTCTCCGGTAGATTTCATTTCCGGTCCAAGGCTGATCTCTGCTCCGCGGAGCTTCTCAAAGGAGAATACCGGCATTTTAATGGCAATGTAATCCGCTTCCGGCGCAAGCCCGGTCGGATAGCCCATGCCTTTTAAGGTATTTCCGATAATGACCTTTGTCGCTAAATCTACGATCGGAATACCGGTTACTTTGCTGATATACGGTACGGTTCTTGAAGAACGGGGATTTACCTCAATAACATAAACCTCTCCGTCCATCACAATGAACTGAATGTTAATCAGTCCCACAACATGAAGTGCCTGTGCTAAACGTTTAGTATATTCTACTAAAGTCGCTTTCACATCCTCGCTGATGGTCGGTGCAGGATATACGGAAATACTGTCACCGGAATGCACCCCGGTACGCTCGATATGCTCCATGATACCCGGAATTAAAATATCCGTTCCGTCGCATACGGCATCTACCTCAATTTCTTTTCCCTGCAAATATTTGTCTACCAGAATCGGGTGATCCTGTGCAATCCGGTTGATAATATCGATAAATTCTTCGATTTCTTCGTCACTGTAGGCAATCTTCATACCCTGTCCGCCAAGTACATAGGACGGGCGCACCAGCACCGGATAGCCTAAGCGATTTGCCACTTCCTTTGCTTCTTCTGCGGTAAATACGGTTCCTCCGGCAGCTCTTGGAATCTGTGTCTTTTCCAGAATCTGATCAAACAATTCCCGGTCTTCTGCTGCATCTACATCTTCTGCTTTTGTTCCGTAAATCTTAACGCCCATTTTCATTAAGCTCTCGGTCAGCTTAATGGCGGTCTGTCCACCGAACTGTACTACAGCTCCGTCCGGTTTTTCGATGTTGACAATGCTCTCCACATCCTCCGGCGTCAGCGGCTCAAAGTACAGCTTATCTGCAATATCAAAGTCTGTGGATACGGTTTCCGGATTGTTATTAATGATAATGGTTTCAAATCCCTCTTTTTTAAATGCCCAGGTACTGTGTACGGAGCAGTAGTCAAATTCGATACCCTGTCCGATACGAATCGGACCGGAGCCAAGGACTAAGACCTTCTTTAACGGCTTTGTCTCTGCGGCTTCATTCTCACCGCCGAATACGGAATAGTAATACGGGGTCGCAGCTTCAAATTCTGCCGCACAGGTATCTACCATTTTATAAACTGCGGTTATGCCGTTATCGTAACGCATCTGTTTGATCTCATTCTCTGTTTTTCCAGTCAGCTCTGCAATGACTTTGTCCGGAAATTCGATACGTTTTGCTTCTTTTAACAGCTCTGCAGTCAGCTCTTTGGTCTTTAATGCCTGCTCCATTTCTACAAGGATGGCAAGCTTATCAATAAACCACAGGTCAATCTGTGTAATTTCATGGATATGCTCATAGCTCACTCCGCGGCGTAAGGCTTCCGCAATACAGAAAATACGGCGGTCATCTACGATTTTTAACCCTTCTTCTAATTCCTTATCCGAAAGCTTGTCAAAATCATATGCCATTAAGCTGTCAACATGCTGCTCTAAGGAACGAATCGCCTTCATTAAGGCGCCCTCAAAGTTATTGCAGATGCTCATAACCTCTCCGGTCGCTTTCATCTGTGTAGTTAAAGTTCTCTTAGCGGTGATAAACTTATCGAACGGAAGTCTTGGAATTTTAACAACACAGTAGTCTAACATGGGTTCAAAGCTGGCGTAGGTCTTGCCTGTAATGGCATTTTTAATTTCATCTAAAGTATAACCTAATGCGATCTTAGCTGCCACCTTTGCGA
The DNA here is from genome assembly GCA_964462405.1 of uncultured Eubacterium sp. GTDB lineage: Bacteria > Bacillota > Clostridia > Lachnospirales > Lachnospiraceae > Roseburia_B. Next base: position 3,133 of record CAYWXJ010000014.1, on the reverse strand, counting down.
TCGGGTATCCGGTTGCTTTCGAAGCTAATGCAGAGGAACGGGACACACGGGGATTTACCTCAATGACACAGTACTCGAAGCTGTCCGGCTTTAATGCATACTGTACGTTACAGCCTCCGGTAATGTTTAATTCGGATATAATATTTAACGCTGAGGTACGAAGCATCTGGTATTCCTTATCTCCTAAGGTCTGGGACGGCGCCACGACGATGCTGTCGCCGGTATGCACGCCCACCGGGTCGATATTTTCCATATTACATACGGTAATACAGTTGCCGCAAGCGTCACGCATCACTTCGTATTCGATTTCCTTCCAGCCTGCGATACAGCGTTCTACTAAAACCTCACCGACACGGCTCAAACGGAGTCCGTTCGTCAGAATGTCGATCAACTCCTGCTCATTGTGTGCAATTCCGCCGCCGCTTCCGCCTAAGGTATACGCCGGACGCAGCACTACCGGATAACCGATGGTGTTGGTAAATTTGATACCGTCTTCTACATTGTGTACTACCTGGGATGCCGCACATGGTTCACCGATTTTTTCCATGGTGTCTTTGAATGCCTGACGATCTTCTGCTTTAAAAATTGTCTCTGCAGTAGTTCCGATTAACTTCACGTTATGCTTTTCTAAAAATCCGGACTCGGCTAATTCCATACCTAAATTTAATCCGGCCTGTCCGCCTAAGGTCGGAAGCACACTGTCCGGCTTTTCCTTTAAAATAATCTGCTCTAACACCGGTGCCGTCAGAGGCTCAATATAGACCTCATCTGCAATTTCCTTGTCGGTCATAATCGTTGCCGGGTTGGAGTTTACCAATACTACCTCTACGTCTTCTTCTTTTAAAGAACGGCACGCCTGGGTTCCTGCGTAATCAAATTCTGCTGCCTGACCGATAACGATAGGGCCGGAGCCAATGACTAATACTTTTTTGATATTCTGATTCTTTGGCATTATTTTGTTCCTCCCATCATTTCAATAAATCTGTCAAACAGGTATGCGGAATCCTGCGGACCGGGACATGCTTCCGGATGAAACTGTACGGTAAAAATGTTCTTTCCTATATATTCTAAGCCCTCGTTGGTACCGTCATTGACATTTACAAATGCAGGCTTTGCAATATTTTCATCTAAAGTATCAGTATCTACCACATAGCCGTGGTTCTGGGAAGAGATATACACACGTCCGGTCTTTAAATCCTTTACCGGGTGATTTCCTCCGCGGTGTCCGTATTTCATCTTGTGGGTATCTGCTCCGTTGGCAAGTGCCATGAGCTGATGACCTAAGCAGATTGCAAAAATCGGTGTGTCGGAAACATACAGTTTCCTGATTTCTTCGATGATCGCCGTACATTCCTTCGGGTCTCCGGGACCATTGCTCAGCATAATGCCGTCCGGATTCGCTGCTAAAATTTCTTCTGCCGGGGTATGTGCCGGGTAAATAGTTACCTGACAGCCCCGTTTATTTAATGACCGGGCAATATTGTTCTTTGCACCTAAATCTAAAAGCGCTACTTTTTTTCCTTTGCCTTCTAATACTCGTGTGGCTTCACAGGTCACCTTGTCTACGACATTTCCTGTGGTATATGCTTTTAATCGGGGAATGATTTCTTCTATATTATGATTCTCGTTAGTGGTTATCATACCGTTCATGGTACCCTTTTCCCGGAGAATCTTCGTCAGTGCTCTGGTATCGATTCCTGCGATTCCCGGAATATCGTATTTTTTCAAAAAATCCTGAATGCTTCCTTCACAGCGGAAGTTGCTCGGCATTCTGGATAATTCGCGGACGATATAGCCGTCGGGCCATGGACGGCATGATTCCATATCCGGTGTGATTCCATAGTTGCCGATGAGCGGATAGGTCATTACAACCGCCTGTCCTGCGTAGGAGGGGTCTGTAAGTACCTCTAAATATCCTGTCATGGATGTATTAAATACAATTTCGCTGATGACTTCTCTTGCAGAACCGATGCTGGTTCCTTCAAATACATTCCCATCTTCGAGTATTAAAAATGCTTTCATGGTCTTGCCCTGTCCTTTCGTATTTTTTATGCTGCCGAAAAGAAGTGGTTTTGCCTTGAAAAATCGAATATTTGTTCTGTGTTGGCAAAAAAAAAAGACTAATCTTTTTTCCTTCTTTGGCTTACTGTATTCAAATCTAAAAAATTCTAACACATTATGATGGGTTTTTCAACTAAAATTATAAACAATTAACTGTAAATTTGTAACAGGCTGTCCATTTTGTTACTTGTTTATCAACGGCAAAGCTTTAAAACTTCTTCGATCTGCTCTTTATCGTCCGTTCCTTTCAAAACGGCTTTGGGATCTAAATTCATACGTCTGCAGCAGATTGACAATACCTCTAACTTATCTGCAGACAAAAAGCACAGCGTCATTCCCCGGTACTCCAGCGGAATCACATTCTCAATCACGACCCATTCCCCGGAGCTGCTCTCTCCTGTGTATGGTATCTTGCCGATTGAAAGGTAAATAGTTCAAGTGCCAGCATCACGATCTGAATTGCTAAAATCAGCCATGCTGCCCGCTGAAAATACTTCATCTTGTTCACGGAAAATACCTCTTTTGCAGATTTCCGGGGAAATCACCATGGGTTTACATATAGTATACTCTTACCATTTTTGTATTGTTATCGTCAATATATTAAGGCTTTACTCTGTTACTCTATTCTTGTCTTACCACCCATATACGGCTGCAATGCCTTTGGAATATTGACTGTTCCGTCTGCATTCAAGTTGTTCTCTAAGAATGCGATCAGCATACGCGGCGGTGCCACTACCGTATTATTCAATGTATGGGCAAAATACTTATTGCCGTCTTTGTCCTTCACACGAATCTTTAATCTTCTTGCCTGTGCATCTCCAAGGTTCGAACAGCTTCCCACCTCAAAATACTTCTTCTGTCTTGGGGACCATGCCTCTACGTCACAGGATTTTACCTTTAAGTCCGCAAGGTCGCCGGAGCAGCACTCTAAGGTACGAACCGGAATGTCTAAACTGCGGAATAAATCTACGGTGTTCTGCCACAATTTTTCATACCATTCCTTTGACTCTTCCGGTTTACATACGACAATCATTTCCTGCTTCTCAAACTGATGGATACGATATACTCCACG
>CAYWXJ010000013.1:0-28573 GCA_964462405.1 uncultured Eubacterium sp. | reverse complement strand
CAACCCTTAACGGGGTTAGTAATTACACTAAATATCAACGGTACAGTACACTAGCTAAAATCAATACGCTCTGCGAAAAGGGTATCCCCTGCATCACTGTGAATACGGACTTGCCGGATTCCGCCCGGATAGCTTATGTGGGCAGCGACTATCAGAAATGCGGGAAAACAGCCGCCGGACTTTTGCAGCTTCTGACGAATGGCTGTGCAAATACTGCCGTTATTACCGGTTCTTCCCATATATTATGCCACAAGGAACGCGTGTCTGCTTTTACAGAATATATAAAGAAATATTCTCCGCAGATTCGGATTGCCGGAATTGCAGAGAATAACGATGATGATTATAAGAGTTATGAAGTTGTTACAAAATTATTAGAAGAACATTCAGATATTGATGCTTTTTATTTTACTGCCGCAGGCGTATACGGTGGATGCCGCGCCATTATGAATGCCAATCTGCCTGTGGCTCCGAAGGTCATCACCTTTAATGATGTACCCTCTACGAGAGAACTGCTGCAGAAAGGCATTGTTTCTGCTACTATCTGCCAGCAGCCTAAACGGCAGGGTGCACTTTCCCTGTCTCTGTTAATGGACTATCTTCTGACAGGAAATTTGCCGGATAAGAAGCTCTATTATATGGAGCTGCCCATTAAGATTCGGGAGAATTTATAGATTTTATGAAACGTAATGAATTTCTATTTTTCGCAAATCCTGCACATTTTCTCCCATTTTTTCTCCATATCCGCAACCAACGCAAACTGTGTTCTGCAGCGGTCAAAATTATGATTCTTGCGTGAAGTCTTGAAATAGGTATCCCCCTGCAGGTAATCTGTCAGGAAACGCATACCGCATTCTAAGGTCATCATCTTTGCACCCATGGGAAGCATTTCTACTTCTTTTGCGGTCAGTCTTCCGCCGCATCCTGTTAAAAATCCCTTCACGTAAATTTCAAACAGTTCTAATGACAAAGACACCTTCGATACATCCGGCTCATCCTCTGCCGCCGTATTTGCGCCGAAGCGAATCGCATCTCCGAAATCATGTACGGACAGTCCCGGCATAACGGTATCTAAATCTATGACACAGATTGCCTCATGTGTCCTGTCATCTAACATGATGTTATTCAGCTTAGTATCATTATGTGTCACACGAAGGGGGATCTCACCCTTCGCAAGCAGCTCATGGAGTATGGACATTTCATTTTTTCTTGCCCGGACAAAAGCAATTTCCTCAGCCACTTCGCCTGCGCGGTGACAAATATCTTCTTCCACCGCTTTTTCAAAGGCCTCGTAACGCTTTGCCGTGTTATGGAAATCCGGTATGGTTTCGTGTAAGGTTTCTGCCGGGTAATCTGCAAGCATTGCCTGGAATTTCCCGAATGCAAGACCGCTTTGATAAAAATCCTCCTTACTCTCTACGGCATCATAGGTCCCCGCACCCTCAATAAACTGATAGAGCCGCCAATTATTACCTTCGTCATCGGTAAAATACGGCTTCCGCTCCTTTGTCAGAACTACCGTTAAGGTCTCCCGCTCGGGGTCGCCGCCGTTACGGGCGATTTCCTTGCGTAAATAAGAAGTTACTCCTATGATATTCTCCATCAATTCATCGACATTCTTAAATACTGTCGTATTGATTCCCTGCAGAATATATTTTTTCTCCTCTGTTGTCTTTACTAAAAATGTATGGTTAATGTGTCCGCTTCCATAAGGCTCAACAGATACCACATTCTCTTCCACCTGAAACTGAGCTAAGATCTCTTGTTTTTCCATCGTATATATCCTCTCCCTATGCTTCCCACAATTTCTCCGGATAAATGCCCTTTGCTTTAAAACCGGCAATTGCCTGCATAACGGTTTCTTTATCCTCCTTGTAGGTCACACCATACCAGCGGTCCTCAGACTTCAACACAGAAACTACAGCTTTTTTCTCCTCCATAAGCTCCTGTACCACAGACGGAAGGAAAAACTCACATTTTAACGGATTTTCAGATAAGTTTTTCTGTAAAAATGCCGGGAAACGTTTCTCTAACTCTTCCATTAAATTCTGCTCAAAGCCCCACATATTCATAGATACGGTACTGCCCTGCGGAATCGTTACCCAGGTTGCTCCGTCGTCTTCTGTATATGCGGTCTCATTTCCGCGCTTTTCGATTCTGGTACGCTCATGAATATCTACCAGATGTCCTGCTTCATCGATTTTGCAGACACCTCTTGCCACATGGCCGTTCTCGGTCAGCGTATTCTCAATGATATAGCCTACCATAACGTATTGATAACCATCACTGCTCTTTGGCTTGCTTAAGCAGTCATAAATCATCTGGAATGCATGGCGTCCATAGTAATCATCTGAATTGATGACTGCAAAAGGTCCGTCAATCTTATCCCTGCAGCTTAATACCGCATGACCGGTACCAAATGGCTTCACTCTGCCCTCCGGAACTTCAAAACCTTCCGGAATTGCTGTCAATTCCTGATATGCATATTCCACCTGCATACGCTTTGCAATACGGTTTCCGATGCATTCCTTGAAAACTGCTTCATTTTCTTTTTTAATGATGAAAATAACCTTTTCAAAACCTGCAAGCATTGCATCATAGACGGAAAAATCAAGAATCACATGACCTGCATCATCCATTGGATCCATCTGCTTTAAACCCCCGTAACGGCTTCCCATACCTGCTGCCATAACAACTAAAACCGGTTTGTTCATATTATTATCCATCCCTTCTTCATGATTTTACTTGCTGCTATTATAACAGATTTCCTCTGGTGTAACAGTATGTTTTTTGCTCTCTATTTGAAGATTCTTGCTCTTTTTTAGATATTTGGTTTTCGTGTTGCTTATGCGCGGATTTCTCTTAATAAATTAATCATCTCAATCGCGCCTGTTGCACATTCATAGCCTTTGTTTCCTGCTTTGCTTCCTGCTCGCTCGATTGCCTGCTCAATGTTATCTGTGGTCAGTATGCCGAACATTACCGGAATTTCTGACTGCAGTGACACCTGGGCAATTCCCTTTGACACTTCATTGCATACATAATCATAGTGGGAGGTAGCTCCTCTTATAACTGCTCCAAGGCAGATAACGGCATCGTATTTGCCGCTTTTGGTCATTGCCTGGGCAACTAAAGGAATTTCAAAAGCTCCCGGCACCCATGCCACATCAATCTGTTCTTCCTCTACCTCATGGCGTTTTAAGCCGTCAATGGCACCGCCTAAAAGCTTTGAGGTGATAAATTCGTTAAACCTTGCCACTACGATTCCGATTTTTACTTCCTTTGCTACTACGATTCCTTCAAATGTGTTCATTTTTTTAATCTCCTTTTCTCATTTTTATGCATCAAAGTTCAGCATATGTCCCATTTTCTGCTGCTTTGTTTTCATGTAATAGGTGTCAAACGGTGTCAATTCCATCTGAATCGGCACACGCTTTTCGATACTTAATCCAAACTCGGAAAGTCCTTCTATTTTCTGCGGATTATTCGTCAAAAGTCTTAGGCTCTTCGCACCTAAATCCCGTAAAATCTGGGCACCGATATAATATTCTCTTAAATCCTCTTTAAAGCCCAATGCCAGATTTGCTTCTACTGTGTCCATGCCCTGATCCTGCAGCTCGTAGGCTCTTAATTTATTGATTAAGCCGATACCTCTTCCTTCCTGACGCAGATAGAGCAAAATACCTCTTCCCTCTGCTTCGATCTGCTTCATGGCTGACTGTAACTGCTGTCCGCAGTCGCATTTCATGGAGCCAAATGCATCTCCGGTCAGACATTCGGAATGCACACGGCACAAAATGCTCTCGCCATCTCCAATGTCGCCTTTTACCAATGCCACATGATGTTCTCCATTCAGTTTATTGACATAACCATGGGCAATAAACTGTCCGTAGCGAGTCGGCATTTTCGTGACAGCTACTTCCTCCACTAATTTTTCATGTACCTTCCGGTATTCCTTCAATGCCTGAATGGTAATCATCTTTATCTGAAATTTCTCTGCTAATTCCAACAGTTCCTGTGTACGCATCATCGTACCGTCTTCCCGCATGATTTCACAGCAAAGTCCGCATTCCTTTAATCCGGCTAAACGCATCAAATCTACGGTTGCTTCGGTGTGCCCTTCCCGTTCTAAAACGCCGTTTTTCTTTGCCAGCAAGGGAAACATATGTCCCGGTCTTCGAAAGTCCTCCGGTCTTGCGTCCTCTGATACGCATTTTCTGGCCGTCAGACCCCTTTCCGCTGCGGAGATCCCTGTGGTGGTCTCTGCCGCATCGATAGATACGGTAAATGCAGTTTCGTGGTTATCGGTATTCTCCGCCACCATCTGGGGCAGCATCAGTTTTTCCACAAGCGCCTTGCCCATAGGCATACAGATAAGTCCCTTTCCATGCATTGCCATGAAGTTGACATTTTCTGTGGTGGCAAATTCTGCCCCGCAGATAAAATCTCCTTCATTCTCTCTGTTTTCATCATCTGTTACTAAAATAATCTTTCCCGCTTTAATATCTTCAATGGCTTCTTCTACTGTACTGAATACGCCCATATTTTTCCCTCCTTAAAATCCTGCCCGCAGTAAAAATTCGCGGGTCAGCGTTGATGATTTTTGCGTTTCCTCTTTCTCAAACAGCAATAACCGCTCCACATATTTGCCGATTACGTCATTTTCTAAATTTACGACTGCGCCTGCCTTTTTTTCTCCCAGAATGGTTTCGCTTAAGGTGTGGGGAATGATGGATACTTCAAACCATTCTTTTTCCGCCACGGCGACAGTCAGGCTGATACCGTCTATGGCTACAGAGCCTTTTTCAACGATTCCCCGCATAATCTTTGACGGTGCGGCAATCTGATAGCGGATGGCATTGCCGTCCCTTGTAATTCTCTCTATGGTTCCTGTTCCGTCAATATGACCGGATACGATGTGTCCGCCAAAGCGTCCGTCTGCTGCCATGGCACGTTCTAAATTTACGCTGCTGCCGGATTTCAGTTTTCCTAAGGAGCTTCTCGACAGGGTTTCCGGCATGACATCTGCGGCAAAATGGTTCTTTTCCAATCCGGTAACCGTCAGGCAGACTCCGTTGACGGCAATGCTGTCTCCGATTTTGGTTCCTTCTAAAACTTTTTTCGCCTGTATGTGAAGTCTGCCGGAAGAACCGCTTAACTCAATGCGCAGGATTTTTCCGATTTCTTCTATGATTCCTGTGAACAAGCCTTCACCTCCCATTCTATCAAAATATCCTCTTCTATCTGCTGCAGCTTCGGATTGCATAAGAAAAATGCTTCCTCCGGCAATGCAGCCCCGACTCCTTCCACCGGAGTCTTCGCTGTACTGCCGCCGAATATTTTCGGGGCGATATATGTTTCTGCTGCCTGTACAATGCCGCTTTTTAATGCACTGAAATTTAACATGGCTCCGCCCTCTAAGAGGATGCTGTCAATGCCAAGCTCTCCTAACTTCTGCATTAAAATATTTAAATTGATATGTTTTCCCTCTAAAGGAACCGTCAGCACTTGACAGCCAAGGCTTTCATAAGGTTCTGTCCATTCTTTCTCTGCAACGGCTGTGGCAAAAATGGTAGGAATCTCTTTTGCCGTTTTTACGACCTCTGCTGTAAGCGGCGTCCGAAGATTTGTATCGCAGATAATACGGATGGGACTTTTTTTTCCTTCTAATCTGCAGGTTAATCTGGGATCATCTGCAAGTACCGTTCCCACGCCCGCCATGATTCCCATATATTTATGACGGCTTCGCTGCACCCGTTCTCTTGCTGCCTCTCCGGTAATCCATTTCGAGGCTCCGGTGCGGGTGGCAATTTTCCCGTCTGCGGTCATGGCATATTTCATGACCACATAGGGGGTCTTTGTCTGAATGTAGTGAAAAAAGACCCTGTTTAACTCTAAGCATTCCTGCTCACAGATGCCTGTCACCACCTCAATGCCATGCTCCCGCAAAATAGCTGCACCCTTTCCTCCGACTAACGGATTGGAGTCCATGGAACCGATATAGACCTTTCTGATTCCACTCTCTATGATAATTTCCGTACAGGGAGGGGTTTTGCCGTAATGGCAGCAGGGTTCTAAGGTGACATACATTTCCGCCCCCCGCATATTCTCCCGGCAGTTTAAAATGGCATTCCGCTCTGCATGATATTCTCCGCACCTGTGATGGTAATCTTTACTGATGATACGTCCTTCTTTTACGATGACGGCTCCCACCATAGGATTGGGATTTGTAAAGCCCTCGCCTTTTTTCGCCTCTTCTATGGCGATTTTCATGTAATCCTCCGGCTGCATTCTGACACTTCCTTTCCGGTAAAATGTAAAGCCCAAAGTCTGTATTCTCTTACAGCTTCCGGGCTTTATAAATATCGTCTTTGTGCAGTTAAAATGAAAACAGCTCTGAAATAGGATTCTATTTCAGAGCCAGCGTTCATTTCATACTTTAAAAAAACGATATGTCATCTTCTTTCATCCAGACTATACTGTCGGCTTCGGAATTGCACCGAATCATGCCTTGCGGCTCGTGGGCTGTACCACCGGTAGGGAATTCTTAAAGTCACCCTGCCCTGAAGACTGTTATTCAGTTGTGATCGGTTGCATCTACTTTAACACAGTATCCTATATGTGTCAAATACTTTCTTGTTTTATTCAGGACAATCGTAACAGTTCAGCCTTTCGGCTTCACTGTTACTGAATCCGTCCATTTAAAGTTGCCTACGGCAAGGGGCGGATTCACGCTCGGAAAAATCTACATATTCTTACGGGCTTTGCAGCAAGTGCAAAGTCCTACGCTGAACTGTTACGGACAATCCTCTTTTACCGGATAAAATTCGTTTTTTCTCCATATTCATTTTCCGGTATTGCAATTCCCTGGCTTCTTCCGGCTTCTATACACTTTAACAGCCATGCCATATTTCTTCCCAGATTGCGCATGACCTGCAGTCCTTCTCTATCCTGCAGCACATCCTCCGGCTTGTTTCCGTGTACCATATTCCAATAGGAGGAGGATATTACCGGCATTTCCGCAATCGTAAAGTACTTATTCAGCACATCCACAGAAGCTGTCGTTCCGGCTCTTCTTGCAGAAGCAACAGCAGCTCCCGGCTTATGGGCAAATGCACTCTTTCCGGCATAGAACATCCGGTCCAATGCACTTAAAATTCTTCCTGACGGGTGCGCATAATAAACCGGGGTTCCAAATACAAATCCATCGGCCTCTTTTGCTTTTGCAAGGATTTCATTGATACCGTCATCTTCAAATATGCAGCCCGGATGTTTTGTGTTGCATTGTCCGCAGCCCATACAGTCACGAAGGAGGCCTGCCCCGAGCCAGCAGATCTCTGTTTTTATTCCTTCCTGATTTAAAGTCTTTGCTGTTTCTGTTAAAGCTGTATAGGTACAGCCATTTTCTTTGGCACTTCCGTTGATTAATAATACTTTCATTCTGATACCCTCCTGATGCTTTCATTTTTTGCATGGTCACATTACACTGTGTATACAAGAATTAATTATATAATGATACCATATTTCCCTGAATAGGTATTCTATTTTTTCAGAAAAAATGCTAAAATGAAATCAAAAGTTATTGCAAACGGCGAATAAGCCGCGAACAGTAACCCTGTAAATGATCAACTCTGTAAAATTAGAAAGGAGACACCCATGAATAATTTTACTTATTATACCCCGACCAAAGTCGTTTTCGGAAAAGACACCGAATTACAGCTTGGCGGGCTTTTAAAGGAATTTCAATGCAAGAAGGTACTGCTTCATTACGGAAGCAACAGTGCCAGACGTTCCGGTCTGCTTCCCCGTATCGAGAATACCTTAAAGGAGTCCGGTATCAGCTATGTATCCCTTGGCGGCGTCAAACCTAATCCAAGACTCTCCTTGGTGTACGAAGGCATTGAGCTTTGTAAGAAGGAAGATATAGACTTTATTTTAGCTGTCGGCGGCGGCAGTGTCATCGATTCTGCAAAAGCCATTGGCTACGGTGTTGCGAATGACGGGGATGTATGGGATTTCTACGAAAAGAAACGTGTTCCCGCCGCCTGTATGCCTATTGGCTGCGTCTTAACGATTGCTGCAGCCGGAAGTGAAATGAGCAATTCTTCCGTCATTACCAATGAAAACGGCGGACTGAAGCGCGGCTGCAATACGGATTTCTGCCGTTTGAAGTTTGCCGTTTTAAACCCTGAGCTGACCTATACCCTGCCGGAATACCAGACTGCCAGCGGCTGTGTTGACATCATTATGCACACTATGGAGCGTTACTTTAATCAGGCGGAAAATATGGAACTGACCGACGGTATCAGCGAACATTTAATGCGCACCGTTATGAAATGTGCGAAAATCCTGAAGAAAGACCCTACGAATTACAACGCCAGAGCAGAGGTTATGTGGGCAAGCTCCCTTTCCCATAACGGGCTTACCGGATGCGGAACAGACGGCGGGGACTGGGCTTCCCATCAGATAGAGCATGAATTAGGAGGTATGTTCGACGTGGCACACGGTGCAGGGCTTGCTGCTGTATGGGGAAGCTTTGCAAGATATGTCTATAAGGAAAATCCTCTGCGGTTTGCCAAATTTGCTGTGAATGTACACAAAATTGCAGCTTCCGGCAAGGACTTATCCACACTTTCCGCAGAAGAAATCGATACTCTTGCACTTGCAGGCATCAAAGCCATGGAAAACTTCTACCATTCCATTGATATGCCGACCTCTGTTCATGAGTTAGGTATTGATCTTACCGATGAGCAAATTGAAGAGCTTGCGGAAAAATGCAGCTTCCATCAGACCAGAACCATCGGTGTTGTGAAAAAGCTAGATAAGGCAGACATCATAGAAATCTATAAAGCTGCCAGATAAACATAGAGAAAGAGAGGACATAATACATGAACATCATCAGTACAACAAAAGCACCGGGAGCTATCGGACCATATTCCCAGGGATATGAAGCAAATGGCTTCGTATTTACTTCCGGACAGATCGCAATTATTCCGGAAACAGGAGAAATTGCAGAAGGAATTAACGCCCAGGCAGACCAGTGCTGCAAGAATATCGGTGCCATTTTAGAGGCAGCCGGATGCGGATATGACAAAGTCATAAAGACCACCTGCTTTTTAGCGGATATGGGCGATTTCGCCGTATTTAACGAAATCTATGCTAAATACTTTACTTCCAAACCAGCGAGAAGCTGTGTCGCTGTAAAAGAGCTTCCGAAGGGAGTTCTCTGCGAAGTCGAAGCAATCGCAGTAAAATAATCCTTTATGCCGCAAACAGCGGTCACGCTCCCAAAAATCATAAGCATGACCGCTGTTTTATTTTCCTATATAACGGATTAAATTATATCTCTGTATTTACCGTAAGCCCTTTCAAATCCTCTTCTAACAATTTCTCTTCCTCTAAAAGCTTCTGGATCTCACTCTCCATATCACGGGTAATGTCTTCACTGTCTACCGACTGCTTCGTCAAATTCGAAATATTTTCCCGAATGTTTTCCACTGCAGCTTCTGACTGGCTCTTGTTCTCCTTTGCAGCCTCGATTTGCTCTTCTTTTTCCTCTTCTTTTTCTTTCCGCTCCTCGGCTGCTTCTCTGACTTCTTCCGCTTTTTCGTCTATCTTCTCTTTGGTATCTTCCACTAACATTCCAATGGCTTCCTCAGATGCGGCTTTCATAATTTCTTCTTTGGCTAACCGGGCTTCTAACATTCCCTGAGATTTTAGTCTTTCAATCTTTATATTACGAATAGCCGCCGTATTGCCTGTCATCTCACTCTGATTGTCCGCCATCTTTCCTTTCCAATAATCTGCCTGTGCATACAATTCCATAGAAAGCTTCTGATACTCGGTAGGCTCGCCCATTTCGGCATAACGTTTCTTCTCTTCCTCAGTCAGTTCATTCATGGAGCCGTGCTTTTTCATATCATAGACCTTCTGCATCAGCTCTAAGTCCTTCTGTTCCTGGCTGTCATCTCCGACAGCATACGCTTCCTTTGCTTCTGCCATCTTCGCATTTATATCGTTCAGAATTGCATTTGCCTCGTCATTTTCTTCCTGCAGCATACTGACACGTTCTTTCATGTTATCAATGCTGTCATCGATCTGCTTCTCGCCGGCTCTTGCAGAAGTTACAATATGCATTGCCTCTTTGAAATGAAGCTGCTTTCTCATGGCAACCTTCTCCCGAATGTCCATCTCTTCGCCGCCAAAAAGAGTGTTGCCCATAAATACAGCCTTATTATTATTTGAAATCCTCATAACTTATCTCCCTATGCCAAAATTCCTGTTCTTTCTCACAAATCTCTTAAAATATATATCGTCATTTTACAGGAATTCTTTAATGCATTCAGCACTATTTCACCAGCGGTTCTTTTAACTTTTCCCCCCAAGATAAAGCAGATATATTAGGGTAAACACCAGTCCCACATAGAACAGCAGCAGACCAAAGGAAAGGCTTCTTTGAATAATCATATTCGTTTCCATAATCTTTTCCCGCTGCATCGCAAGCTTATGTTTATAAGACACCTCATACTCCGGCTTCGGCTGCCGTAAAATCCGGCGTTTCACGTTTCTGACCCAATCGAGAACTGCACCCAGCAGATGTGTGAGTTCTGACCCTTCCGCCAGCTCATGAGGAATCCTGCGGTCAACATAAATGGTTTTCCGCAAAAGCAGAATCAATCCATCCACCAGACTGTCTAAAATCCTGCATACAACTCTTGCAATAAACGGAAGTACTCTTAACAATAATGGACGGTAGAACAGTTCTTCTAAGTCCAGCCACTCCGGCCAGCAATTTTTGTATTCCCTCACACCGTTCCGGTTTACCATGGTAAATCTGCGAATCAGCAGATACAGTATTGCACCAATAAGAATCGAAATCAATCCGCCCTTTAAATTCTCAAGGCTAAAATATGACACCCTGCGGACTTCCCCCTCAAAGTGCATAAACCCATGCCCTAAATCTGCAATTTTATCCGTTAAAAGATTTGGCAACACGCCAAGTACCGGCAGTATTACAGCACTTACCCCGATCGCAAACGCACTCAAAAAGCTCATGTAGTTTTTCTGTCCGTCAAAGCGTTTCTGTTCTTTTTTATCGGCATTTTCTTCTACAAAAACTGCCACAAACAGCTTTGTCATATAAGCAAGCGTCATTCCGCCGCTAAATAAGAATATCCATTCCGACGCCTTTAAAAATCCAGCCGCCGCTCCATTTGCAAGCTCTGCAGAAAGAGCAATTCCTTCTACAATGCTTTCATGCAGAAGCGTCTTGCTCACATAGCCGTTAAAGAGCGGAATGCCGGAAATTCCAAGTGCCCCTGCAAAAAAACAGCATTTCAGCAGAGGTTTTTTCCGTCCGAAGCCACGAATCTCATTCAAATCCAGCTTATGAATATTCATCACCACAACTCCGGCAATCATAAAGAGCACCAGTTTTATCAGAGAATGATTGACCATATGCAGAAACGTACCTCTTACGGCAAGGGCATTCTCTTCCCCTAAAATTCCCTGCATACCGGTTCCTATGAAAATAAATCCGATCTGGGACATAGAGGAGCAGGCTAAGGTACGTTTCAGATCTACGGAAAATACCGCCAGCAGCGCACCGCCGAACATGGTGAAAAGCCCAAGTGTCAGCAGCAGCAGCAGCCAGCTCTTATCATTCAGGAAAATATTGCAGCTTACCACAAGCACTCCAAAGACACCTGCTTTCGTCAAAATACCGGACAGCAGTGCTGATGCCGGCGCAGGCGCTACCGGATGTGCCTTTGGAAGCCAGATGTGCAGTGGAAAAGCACCCGCTTTAGCCCCAAAACCAACCAGCGTGCAGACTCCCGCAATATACAGCATTTCTTTATTTTCACAGACAGACGCCGCTTCTAACAATGCATCCATCTCCAGAGTTCCAAGGGTATGATACAGAAGAAACAGTCCCATCAAAAGCACCATACCGCCGATTACGGCTACTGCCAGATAGGTCTCCGCCGCCTGAATGGCTCCCTTTGTTTCCTCCTGCGCCACCCATACATAGGAGGTAAAGGACATCACCTCAAAAAAGATAAATGTAGTGAACAAATCCGCGGATAAAAATACGCCAAGCGTAGCTCCAAGGGTCACAAGCTGAAAGAAATAATATCTTCCTAAATGATGCTCACCGGAAAGATATTCCTTAGAAAACAGCAGGGTCATAAGCCACATAAAGGCAGCTACTATGCCATAAACGCCCCGGAACCCATCAATACAAAAATGCATACCCATACCGCAGATCTCAGGCACAAAAAGCTCACTTCCCATACCGGAAAACGCCAGCACACACATGACTGCAAATTCTATCACACCAACTGCAATCGCAAGAAAATCTCTAAGCCTCTGAAATCTATTCTTTTTTTCGAAAGCTGTCTCTGCCTTCCTGTCAGCAAAATACACTGCGAATGCACCTGCCGCAGGAAAGAGAACCAGTATTAAAAACAATCCTTCCATACACGAATCCTCCTAAAAACAGCTAAAAGCTTCCCTGTGCGATTGCCGCAAGCAGCTTTATTACCGGAGCCGAATGCAGACCAAATACCACAATGACTGCCACGAACACAAATAACGGCAGAAGCATCAGCCAGTTCGGGTCCTTTACATCAGAAATCGTATCATAATCAAAATCCGCTCCGGGGAAATATGCACGTACCACAATGCTTAGCATATACATTGCCGTAAGCAATGCGGAAATGAGCAATGTACCAACGCCGAAATATGCCAGAACATTTCCACTCTCAATAGCCGCCGCTGCAAGGTTCCACTTACTGATAAATCCGCAAAGTCCCGGCACGCCCATAAGTGCCAGTGCCGATACGGTAAATACTGCAAATACCTTCGGCATCTTTCTTCCAAATCCGTCCAACTGATGAATGTAATGCCTGTCTGTCTGGTGCATAATGGCTCCTGCACAGAAAAAAGAGCAGATTTTCATAAACGCATGGAAAATCATATGGCTCAACGCTCCTACCAATCCAAGCGGCGTCATAATTACCACTCCAAAGAGAATATACGACAAATTACTAATGGTAGAAAATGCCAGCCTTCGCTTAATGTGCGTTTCCTTTAACGCCATGCTGCAGCCATAGACTATGGTAAACATAACCACTGCCATAACCAGATACTGTGCCCAGGTTCCCCGAAGGAAATCCGCTCCGAAGCTGTACCAGGTAAGACGCATAATGGCAAATGCACCGGATTTTACTACTGCCACCGCATGAAGCAATGCTGTTACCGGCGTCGGTGCCACACCTGCCTGCGGAAGCCAGGAGTTGAGCGGACAAATCGCCGCCTTTACCCCAAAGCCAAAGAAACTTACTACATAAACCAACAGAAAAATATTCTTGCCGATGACAATCTTTGTCGGGTCTAATACCCCGCCAAACACAAATTCCGAACCGGTTCCATAAATCAGAATAAAAATCATGCCTATAAACGCAAATGCCGCTCCGCCAATGGAATAGTAAAGATATTTCCGGCTTGCCAGAATCGCCTCTCTTGTCAGGGTGTGCATGACAAGCGGCACAGTGACCAGTGTCAGCATCTCATAAAAACAGTACATGGTCAGAATATTATCCGCCAGCGCGATCCCGAGGGTCACACCATAGGTAATGGTATAGAACATAAAGAATACCTTTTCATGACGCTCCTTTGTCATGTATTCAAAGGAATACAGGGTCGCAAGGGGCCACAAAAAGGACACCAGTCCTGCAAATACGGTTCCCAGACCGTCTAACTGAAATCCAATGGTCAGATTACCGGTAAAATTTACCAGTGTAAAAATCTCTTTTGGGCGGTTGCATAGCAGCATCCATACCAAAATGGAGTTTAAAAGGACAAGACCCTCTAAATAAACCATCATATGTCTCCGTTTCTTCCACGGAATCACCGGAAGCAATGCTCCGCCGATACAGGGAATCAGTACAACCAATAATAAAAATGCCGCATTCATACATTCCCCTCCTTACATTACCTGTCCGGCAAATGCCGCAAATACACCTGTCAGTGCATTGGGCACAATACCTATGAAGATCGTCAATACTGCAAACAGAACCAACGGAACCAGCATAAACGCATTCGGCTCCTTTTTTTCAAAACGGGTGGAATCATACCCTTCTCCCGGAAAGAATCCCTGCATGGTAACCGGCAGCAGATACCCCGCCGTCAAAAGCGCACTCACCAGAAGTATTACCGGACCAAGCCAGGAAAATACGGGTATCTCTGCCTGTAATGCACCGACACAAAGATGCCACTTGCTGACAAACCCACTAGCAGGCGGAATCCCAATCAACCCTAACGATACAATCGTATAACACCATAGGGTAACAGGCATTCCTTTTCCAATTCCTCTTAATTCCTCAACACGTTTACAGCCCGTCTGATAAATGATGGCTGCCGCACACAAGAACAACGCCACTTTAATAAACGCATGGGCTGCCACATGAAGCAGTGCTCCCGTCATAGCTTCCGGCTCCATCACAGACAGTCCGAACAAAATATAAGAAATCTGGCTGACCGTAGAATATGCCAGCCGCTTTTTTAACACCGGTTCCCGAAACGCCAGTAAAGAACCCATAAACACTGTAACCAGTGTCAATGTCATCCATACTGTCTGTACCCAGGTTCCCTTAAGAAACGCTGTGCCGATGAGCTGGTATACCACACGGATAATTGCCAGCACACCGCTTTTTACAATCACACCGGATAAAACAGCAGAAGCCGGTCCCGGTGCTGCCGGATGTGCCGTCGGAAGCCATGCATGCATAGGGAACATACCGGCTTTCACGCCAAATCCGAGCAGCATCAAAATTGCCACCACCAGAAACAAGGTACTGTTTTCCTGCAGTACAGAAGCCTTAATGACGCCGCCCGGGGTAAATTCCAGGGTCGTACCATATTGATAGATGAAATAAATGCCCGCCAATGCCATATACGCACCTGCAAAGGAATAAAACAGATACTTAAGCCCCGCCATGACAGACTCTCTCGTCTGTGTATGCAGTACCAACGGCACAGACATCAGTGTCATAAGCTCATAAAACAGGTACATGGTAATCAGATTTCCCGAAAAATCCAGTCCCAAAAGCACACCATAGACAATCAGATAAAATCCGAAATACCGTTTTTCATGCTTCTCATGCTTCATATATTCAAAGGAAAAAAATCCCGCCAAAATCCAGACGATGGTTACAATGGAAGCAAAGAACCTTCCTATGGTATCTGCTTTAAAGTAAACCGGCAGCGTCTTTGTAAGGTAAAATAATGTCACACCTTCCTTTACAGTAAACATTTCATATACTGCCAGTATACCCGTCAGAACCAATACAACACCTACATAAAAGAGCAGAGATTTTCTTTTTTTATATTCTTTTTTCAGCAATAACACAATTCCTGCTATAATCGGGAAAAATACCGGAAGCAGTAACATACGATCCATCTTTCTCTCCTCCTATGCCAAAACAGATAATCCCTTGATAATCCAGTCCGTAATCGGCTGTGAACACATTCCGAGAATGATATTCAATACTACAAAGCAAAGCAGCGTAATTGTATACAGCGGATTTTCCTTCATAGATACAGATGCATATTTGCCGTGAGACGGCGTATAGATGCGGATTACCGTCTTCATAAAGTAAATGGCATTCAACACGGTACTGATTGCAAGCACGATCAATGCCGGAAGCATCTTGCTGTTATTCTGCACTGCCGCCTGTGCAAATAAAAGCTTGCTGACAAAGCCTGAAAAGATCGGGATTCCCACCATAGAAAGCGAACCTACGGTAAAAGCAATACCCGCCCACACATTCCGGTATGCGGAACCAGTCAGCTCCCCGAACTGTTTGTTGCCCCCGGAAACATCTGTAAGTCCCACTCCGGAAACAAATAACAGGGATTTCGTTGCCGCATGGGATAAAATATGGAAAACAGAAGCCACCATACCGGCAGAGGTTCCTAATCCGAATCCCATATAAATATAACCGATCTGCGCCACCGAAGAATAGGAGATCATTCTTCGTATATCATTTTCCTTAATAGCATTTACAGAACCCATAATCATACCCGCAAGCCCGAAGACAAACAGTACATTGATAATCCTGCTGTCTAAGAAAATATGAAATCCGATGACCCTGTAAATAAGCTTTATCAGTAAAAAGATATATCCTTTCGATACAAGGCTTGATAACATTGCTGCTGAAGACACCGTCGAATATCCATAGGCATCCGGCAGCCAGGCATGAAACGGAAACAGCGCACTCTTAATGGCAAGTCCCACCACCATAAGCGCGATCGTTACCAGCAGCGGTATCATATATCTTCCTTCTGCTACGATCTCTTTAATACTTGTATGAATATAACTCATCAAAAGATTTCCTGTCATATCATAAAGCAGACAGATTCCGATCAAAAACAGACCAGAGCCTAAAAGGCTCATAATCATATAGCGGGTCGCCGCTTCAATGGTACGTCCATGCTCGGTAATCATAATCAGACCGCAGGCTGCGATCGTATTGATTTCCACAAATACATAAGCCGTAAATAAATCGTTGGTATAGACTAATGCCAGCAGGGAGCTTAACAACAGATCCACCATGATGTAATAGAGATTTTCCTTGTTAATGTCAATCTCCATCTGAATCTTTTTCCGTCCCCCATTCAAAGACAGCAGCATAATCACACAGAAAAACAATGCCATTCCTGCTTCTAAGCAGCCGAACCGTATCTCATTTCCGAAGGGAGCCGGAAAATGTCCCATTACATACACATAGCTTTCCCCTGTAGTCACTGTCAGATACAGCACAGCGGCGGACATTACCCCCACCGCAGCAACAACAAAGGTATTCAGCCTTCTTGCCCCTTTTCCCTTCAGTGCCGAACTGATAATTGCCGCAAACATAGATAGCAGAATCGAAAGGCAGGGAAAATTTCTTATCATCTCCATTTATCTTCCTTCCTTTTTCAGTCTAATGGTAATTTCATCTAAATCCAGCGTATGATACCTGCGGTAAAGCCGAATCGTAAGGGACAGCATCAACGCAGTTACCGATACGGATACTACGATTCCTGTCAGAACCAGACCGCTAGGTACGGGATTGATGTAGGTTTCCGGACTCAGATCACCGTTTACAACAATCGGAGCAATATGTCCCTCAATATATCCTTTTTCGGCAAGAAACAGATAAACTGCAGTGTCCATAATATTCAAGCCGATAATCTTCTTAATCATATTCTTCTGCAGCAGCAAATTGGTAAATCCGATGCCGAACAGAATCACAGCTACCACTTCCGCATAGTTTGCCAACAAATGCTCTCCCATTTATAATCCTCCTCTTCGGAACAGTGCATAAAATGCATACATGGTACATGCCACCTCGGAACCCACAAAAATATTAATGGGCAGTGTGATCCCGCCGCTTAAAATCTTTCCCGGCTCCCCTAACGGAATCAGACATTCCAGCCCGTTCGCCCCTGTCAGGAAATAGTATGTCACGATGCAGCCGTAACAAATCAAAGCGGTAACCTTGACGCACTTGTATACCTTCTCGTTAAAAAATCTCTCTGTCTTATCAAAGCCAAACGCCGCCACATAGAGAATCATGCCGGCTCCAATCATGGCTCCGCCGGAAAAGCCTCCCCCGGGCGAAAGATGTCCGTTTAAAATGACATAAATGCCAAACAAGAAAACAATCGGCACCAGCAGAGTTGCTACCATCTGCAGAATCACGTCATTTTTCGGCTCAAATCCCCGGTCGTTCGACTCCTTGTTCTCCCGAATCTTATCTTCGTCTACCACAAGCATTATCATGACACAGCAGGTAGCGATAAACAGTACATTTGTTTCCCCAAAGGTATCAAATGCACGATAGGAAAGAATCATTCCTGTTACAATATTTACAGCCCCCGTATCCTTCAGTCCGTCTGAAATATAGGTTTCCGACACGGTATTATTCGCAGGCCTGTCCGCCGAACCGACCTCCGGAAGATAAGAAACCGTAAGCATAAGTACAGCAACTACCGCAATACAGAAAATAATACTGAACACCTTATACAAGACATTAAAAAAACGCAGCTCCCTATTATGATTCTGATCATATACCTCTGCCAACGCCTGCTGCCTGTCCTTCATCCGCTCCTCAATAGTAGCTTCCTCTTCTGCATATTCCTTCTGGGGCTTCATTTCCATATTGCCCACAAAGGCATCCTTTTCTCCCCCTAACCATTGAAAAAAATGAAAGGCAAAGGTCTTTTCATACTCACTCTGTTTTCTGATTCGGCTCATTACCCTCCTCCTTTGTCTCCTGCTGCAGTGCATGAATTTTTTTCAGCGTCACAAAGAACAGAATACTGGTTACACCCGCTCCTACTGCCGCCTCCGTAATAGCAAGGTCCGGCGATTCTAAAAGAATCCATATCATAGACATAACCAGACTGTAGGACATGTAAATCAAAATGGAATTTAACAGGTTTTTCGAGAAGCTTACCGATACGGCACAGACCACCAAAAATCCCAACAGGATGATATTAAACAGCTCCATGCTCTTCTTCTCCTTCCTTTTCCGCTTCTTCTAAGGTCACTATCCGGCAGTTTTCCGGCAGAGTCTCATCTGTGGTATATTCCAGCCGTGCAATGACATGGGAAGATACCGGGGATGCACACCATAAGAAGACAATGACCAATGCCATTTTCGCAGTTGCCGCATTCCAACCGTTGGCTATCATAAGCCCAAACAAGCATAGTCCGATTCCAAGCGTATCTCCGGTCGCTGCAATCTGCATACGGTTCAATACGAATCGAAAACGGTATACTCCGAATATTTCCAAAAAGAAAATCGACATACCGAACAATATAAAAAAGATTGTCAATAAGAAACGAATCCATTCAACGACCGCCATGTGCCTTACCCTCCCTGTCTTTTCTCTCTGCGTATACGCCCATGTATACCTTTGTCAATATAATCACCGCCAGAAAGCTGATCATCGCATAAATCAGGCAGATGTCCACTAAATAGCCCTCTCTTAACATCACTGCGAGAGTAGCGATCCCTACCATGACCATTGTTCCCATCATATTGATTGCCACAATCCTGTCCGCCATTCTCGGCCCTACGACCGCCCGAATCAGACACATAAAAAAAAGCAGTGCAAGAATTACCAATAACCCCACAAAAAAGCTGTGGTATGCCTGTTCTAAAACTGCAATTCCACTATCCATGACGCTTCCTCCGTTTTCTCTTTACTTCTTCGTCGATCGCTTCCATTTTCCGCAGCATATGAACAAATACACTTTCATCAATGCCCTTTACTAAATCCACATCCAATGCATGCACAGTCAGCTCATCCCCCTCTAATGCCATTGTAATGGTTCCCGGTGTCAGGGTAATGGAATTAGCAAGCACCACTTTAGCTGCCTTTGATTTTAAATCTGTCTTAAATTTCACAATAACGGGGTCTATTTCATTCCGGTAACTGAGTGCAAGATGAATGGCACTGAAATTCGCTTTGATAATCTCCCGGATCAATACCAGAAGATAAAGCAGCATATAGGGCAGCTTCCAAAACAGCAGAATATCCGTTTCTACCGAATAATCCAGAAATTTGCAGATAAACGCATACATTGCACCTGCGATAACTACCCCAAATAAAACTATCTCACAGGTAACCTGTCCATTTAAAAGAATCCATAAAAGTAAAAATAAAATATACATATTAAAGCCCCTCCAATATCAATGTACACTATTCAATACCAGGAACGCAAGTAATATTATAACCTTTTTCATTTAAAGCATCTAAATTGCAGTACTGTAAAATTACAAAAACAGGGAAAACTATCCGCCATATCGTCGATAACCTCTTTCACCTGCTTGTATTTCATGTTACAATAGTATCAAAAATAACTTTTACGAGGTGATTGTATGTACCAATTCACAGAAGACTGCCGTATCGGTATTCCCGAAATCGACAAAGAACACGAACAACTGTTTACTTTAATAAATGAAGGCTATTCCCTGTTGGGCTCTAAAGATGCAGACCTGCATCTTACCGCCCAGCATCTTCTTTCCCATTTAAAGGAGTACGCAAATACCCACTTCGCCCACGAAGAGGCTTATATGAAATCCATTCAGGATCCGGAGCTTGCCTCTCAGCAGCAGGAGCATCAGGATTTTGTTGCTTATCTGGAGTCTATTCATATGGAGCGGTTAGACAATGTCCGTATCAGACCGGCATTGGAGAATCTGTTAAATTACCTTTCCCACTGGCTCTTCCGCCACATTATCGGCAGCGATACTCTAATCGGGAAATTTGAATCTCCTTTTGCTTTTACTTCAAAGTACTTAACGGAAATTCCTTTGATTGACCAGGAGCATGAGAAGCTCTTTGAAATTATCCGAAAGGCAAATGATGTAATTCATGCGGAGCTTTTGCATGATAAGTATGATGAGATTCTGCATATCCTTTCTCAGCTTAAGGATTATACTGCAGAGCATTTTTCAGATGAAGAACGCTATATGGAAGAGATTCATTATCCGGATTTGGATAAGCAGAAGAAAGCACATACGGCTTTTATTGACAAGCTGGCAGAGATCAATCTGGATGATTTAGACGAGCATCAGCAGGATTATCTGGAAGAGCTGATTGCCTTCCTTTTGAACTGGCTTTCAGTACATATACTGCATATGGATAAGAAAATCGGGGAATTTGCTGCCGGCCTGAAGGATTAGCATTACACACCGGAAAGTAACTGTTCTGTCGGTTACTTTCCGGTGCGCTCTCTGTTTCCTCTGCCCATACGGGTACGATTTCCGTAAATAAGCGCATTCCTATTACCATCGGCAGCAGTTCAAGACTATTCCTCCTCCAGCCGGACCCGCGCCCCGTCTTTTATATCTTTATTGGAACTGAATACCAGCTTTTCTTCCTCTGTGACCGCATTATCCTCTAATGCCGCATAATCCGCATCCTTATCTGACACCTTGACCTTTCTTTTTTCTGCAATCAGTTCCACTCCAAGAATGGTCTTCTGTTCTACCGCTAAAAGCACATAATCACTTCCATTCTCTGTATACAGTGCAGACAACGGAATACAGCAGCTATATCTTCCGGTGTCCTTTTGAATCGTCATCTTACCGCTCTCTCCGATGACAATATCTGCATCCTCAATTTTCCCGGTTACCTGACAGCTTCCGTCTTCTAATTCCCCTACCGAATCTATCACTACGTCATATAGCTGCTTTTTTCCGCCGTCAAAACTTATATTCATCGTATCTCCTCTGTTTACATATGCTTTTTCTTCCTGCGGAAGAACTGCCTGAAACAGCTTTTCCCCATTCCCGTCGCTGATAACAAGGGCAGCGGTATCCGCCGTTCTCTCTCCGGCATGAACAGAAATACTGCTGATATAGCCTTCAATCTCAGACATCAGCTTTCCTTCCGACTCCTGCAGCTTTAACAGGGTTTCCTGCTTTTTTTCTAAAAGGGCGATCTGATTCTCATGTTCTAAATTACTGCCGGCTTCCGCCGTTTTCTCTGCGTCCTCCACGGCTCGCTGTGCCTGCTTCAAGGATTCACTGCGGCTTGCATTTGCTGCGTTGACTGCAGATTCTTTTTCTGCCACGCTTGCTTCAAGTGTCTCTTTCTCCTGCCTGTATGCTTCCTTTAATTGTTCTGTAAGGCTCTTCTTATAATCCTCAAATGCTTTCTTTTCTTCTTTTGCGGCATCTTTTTTCTCAGAAGCCTTCAACAGCTTCTGATACTCTTTGTCTTTTTCAAAGGCTGCCTTTTGATATTCTTTTTCTGACGGAAAAGCAGCCAGAGCCTGCTGCGCTTCCTGATATTCACGGTTCGCCTGACTGACACTGGCATCTGCGCTTGCCGCTGCATCCTTTAAATCCTGATTTGCCCGATTTAATGCAGTATTTTCACTGGATTTTGCATCGGATAGCTTCGCCTCTTCTATCTGAAGCTGCAGCTTTGTATCCTCCAATGTTTTCCGGAGATCCTCTTTTTCAAACTGCAGCAGTACATCTCCCTTTTCCACTTTTTGTCCTTCTACCACGGACACTTTTTCCACCAGCAGCCCCATTTCTGCCACCACAGGGCATTCTTCCCTGGTAAGTACGGTTCCGTATTCTTCTATGGTATGCAAAAGAGTTCTCTCTTCGCTGCTGCCAAGCGTCACCTGCGGCATCTGATACGCGTAGATCCCTCTTGATACAATCGTACAAACCAGCATAAAAATCAAAAATACCGCAAAATATTTGACGGCATGTTCTTTTCTTATTTTCATCTGTTCACTCCTTCATTCCCGAAGCTGCAATTCCCTGTTCTAAGTAATCCTGTCCCATAAAAAATACGAAAACTGCCGGAAGCAGTGTAATGACGGAGGCTGCCAATGCCATGCCTGCCCGCTTTAAATTGATTTCCGGCAGATATAGGGACAAGGGCCATAAGGATGGATCTGACAAAAATGTAAGCGGCTGCTCTACCATATTCCAATATTCCAAAAATCCCAACACCATAGCAGAGAAAATTCCCGTCTGACCAAGCGGCATTCCGATAAAAAACAATATCTGCCATTCCCCGGCTCCATCTATTTTTGCCGCTTCAAACAGCACTTTCGGAACAGAGGAAAACCCACGGTAAATCAAAAATACCGGAAATGTGGAAAATACTGCCGGAAGAATCACTGCTGCATGGGTATTCATCAGATGCATATCATTCAACACCAGATAAGAGGGCAGCATCAGAACGCAAAAAGGCATCAGCATCAGGATCACGTACAGGGTAAACAAAATGTCTTTTCCCCGAAAGGAAAATCTCGCAAATGCCCAGGCCCCCGGAACTGCCACAAGCAACTGCCCAGCCAGAATGCAGACGACGAGCTTCATTGTATTCCAAAATACAGTAAAAAACTCCGGCGTAAAAAAGAGCAGCTTCCCGAAATGCTTTAACGTCGGATAAAGGGGAAGCAGCTTCCATTCCACCCTGCCGTTTGTAACTCCAAATATTGCTGACAGGGAATAAAGGAGCTCCCTGTCGCTTTTTAAGGAGCCTAAAACAACTGCTATCACCGGAAGACAAAGCATAATTCCAGCCAAAAGCAGGAAAACTCTGTACAATTTTATCCACATTTAAGCTGCCTCCTTTTCCCACAATCTCTGCAGCACCAGGGAGCACACCGCAAAAAATACTGCAAGTATCACTGCTGCCGCAGACATTTTATCAATTTCTAAATTCGTAAACCAGTTATTGAATAAATGCTGCAAAAGATACATGCTTTTCTGGGGGTATGCCCCTGCCACCAGATAGGCTTCCCGAAACACCTTAAAGGAGTTCAGAAAGGATAACATCGCCGTAGTATAAAAGGTCGGTTTTAGCTGCGGCAGCACAATATGCCACACGCACTGTCCCTCTGTGGCGCCGTCCACCCTTGCCGCCTCCTTCATGCTCTCTGAAATCCCCGACATTCCTGCAAGCATCAGCACAACGGTATATCCGATGTTTTTCCAGAGGTAGCTGATAACCAGTACCCAGAAAGCCGCATCACTTGAAAGCCAGTCCACCGCTTCAATTCCAAATACTGCAAGCAACTGATTGAAAATTCCCGCCTGATCAAAAAATACCTTCCATATCAGCACCAGCACCGCTGTAGGAGCTGCCAGCGGCAGCAGGTAGATGGATTTTAAAAGCTGCATCCATCTGCTGCGGTAAATGCCAAGTGCAACGAGAAATGCCAGTGCCAAAAGCAGGGGAATCCCTATGCCCGCAAACCGGCAGGTATTCATTACCGCTAAGCGGAACGCTTTATTTTCCAGCAGAAGCTGATAATTGCTTATCCCCTCCGAAAAGGAGACAGCTGCCACCCTTCCAAAAGGAAATACTGCAAACAGTCCTGTTCCTGCTAATCCCGGCAGCAGAAAGCTTAATTTACTCTGCCAGATACAATTCCACTTTCTGTACAACTTCATCGCATCCTTCATCTATGGTAAGCGTCCCTTCTAACACCTTTATACCGGTTTCGATAACTGCCGCAGTTATCATTTCATCTGATACAGTGGGCGTGTTAAGGGTGCCTATCTGTTCTTTTAATGCCAGAATCTTTTCTTCGTCCGGCCATTCTGCTATAAATTCCACCCTGGTTTCTTTTCCGGTATCCTCGTCTACAGTAGACGCCACAAAACCCATAACGGCATCAGGATTTTTATTCTTCGTAAAGGTATCATATGCATCCGCATTGACCGGAAATCCATCTTCTAAGTCGGACTGCTGCACCTCTGGCCCTAGCAGCTCTTCAAGAAAGGAAACAGATAATTCCTTTTCCCTGCTCTCCTCATTGATTCCCACAATACCGTTTGGTGAAAATACCTGCCCGGACAAACCCGGCAAAAGTTCAAAATCCGTGCCCGCTTTCGTTGCAAGAATACCGTTCAGCATCTGAAAATCTTCCATACTGCTTAAGGTTCCTGCTGCTAAAATCTGCTCCCCTCCTACAATCCCAAAAGCGCAGGAGCTATTGATTCCAAGGGCGTTTGCTACTTCACTAAGACCATTCTCTGTATACCAAATTTGCGTTTCCTCATACTGCTGCACCATTTCTTCTGTAATATTTTTCTGCTCTTCCTGATAGACAGCCTCCGCCTGTATCAAAAATTCCCTTACGGCATTCCCGTCTAATTGGTGTTCCTGTATAAGGGCCGGAGAAGATGTCATATACAGCCGCCTTAAAAGTTCCTCTGCGGTATAAGTGCCAAGCAGTGTTTTGCTGTTTGGATGCTCCTTCCTGACCTTTTGAATACGTTCTGTAAGCTCTGTCAGATTTGAGATTCCCTCAATTTCTTCTTTTTCACCTACAAGTATGGGAATTTCATAGCGTATCGGAATAGCATATAATCCATTCTCCGTCTGATATGCTCTTAAAATATTGGAAAAATAAGCATTTTTTTCTTCCAGACCATCTGCCGCATCTTTTAAATCCGCTAATACATGCTTCTCTATGTAGGAATCTACCGGCATTCCATCTAAAACAAGAATATCCGGTCCTTCACCTGCTAACAGCCGGGTGTTCAGATTTTTTATGGCATCTTCTTCGGTCAGTCCATAATCTCCGGACATTCCGATTTCCTGTTTTACATAAATATCCGGATGATTTTTCCGGAACATACTGATTGCCTTGCTGACGGTCGTATTCTGTTTTAAGCTATAAACGGTAAGCTGCTGGCTTGGTACACTTGGTGCATCCTTATCATAGGTATACTGGTCGATTTCTCCGTCCTCATATGCTATTAAAAAGCTTCCATCTTCATTTCTAAGCAAAGCTACTGCCGTTTTCGTCGGGTCACCCAAATTAGAAAGTCCGCCATCTAAGAGCTTTTCCATCATACTTCCGCCAATCACATGACTGTATAAACCGCTCGCTGCGGCAGCATACAGGATATTTTCCTCCTCATCTACACAAAACCTGATGTTCATGTTTGTTTCCTGCTCAATAAACTCACTTAATATAGAATCTTCTATGGTTTCTTTGTCAGAAAACCGGTATAATGTTTTTTCAGAAAGCAAATAACCATCTGCAAACACAATCTTTTCAAAATCAACCACTATCTGATCCTTTAGTATCTGCTCCACAGTTTCCTCTTCTAAAGAAATCCGGCAAACTTCGCCGGCAAGTCCCCGAACAACCAGTGTTTTCTCTTCCGTGAACGCTGCTTTTGATAAATAAAGGACACTGTCTGTTATTGTTTTTCCCCACGACAGCTCTTCTGCTGTTCCTGCCGCATCTATATATACATAATGTTCTTCGACAATCGGCTCTTTCGTACTGTCATCATCTGTTACTACATGCATCTGCGATTCCTCCGAATCGGCTTCTGCTGCACTCTCTGCATTGGCATCTTCTCCCCAATTAACATAGGAAAAAAAGACTCCTCCGTCCGGTGCTACTGCCGAACTTGTAATCTCTGCCTGCTCTGCGATTTTTTCTGCCAGTACGGGCAGTTCTTTCTGACTCCAGGAATCTCCGTTGTCCGGAGAAATATGCAGCTTTCCGGTATTTAAATCTATAATTGCAATACTTCCGTCGGAAAGCCTCGTCATATCTGTTATGGTACTAAGTCCCTCCGGGGTCTGTTTCTGAGTCTCGATATATCTTCCCTTTGCAGCTTCCCCTTCCTCCGTACTGCTTATGTTTTCATTCTCTCCCATTTCAACAGTGCTTTTGCAGCCTGCCATGCTCAAAAAAAGCACTCCCGCAAGCAGTCCTGCCGCTGCACATTTCCATTTTTTTAATAGCATATGAATAAGACCTCCTGTCATTTTGTTTTGTAAACATACCCTAACAGATGAATCTTTAAATTTTCTCTAAAATTAAAGATAAATTAAAGTTTTCTATGTTACAATCATGTTATCACAAACATCACAAAGGAGATACTTATGCGGATATTGCTTGTAGAAGACGATTTACATCTGAATGAAACTCTGACATATCAGTTAGATAATGCCGGATTTACAGTGGATGCCTGCAGCGACGGTGAAGACGGTCTTTACTATATGGAACAGAATATCCACGATTTGATTTTATTGGACAGAATGCTTCCCTCTATGGACGGAATTACACTTCTCAAAAAGCTCCGTTCCATGGGAAACCATACCCCTGTCATTCTTTTAACTGCCCTCGGCGAGTTGCAGGATAAAATCACCGGGCTTGATTCCGGTGCCGATGATTATCTGGTAAAACCCTTTGCTTTTGAAGAATTATTAGCACGTATCCGCAGCATCAGCCGCCGCCCAAGACAGTGGAATGCAGCAAAAAACCTCACCTTCGGCGACATTTCCTACTCACCGGATACGAATCAGCTCTCCGGTTCAAAGGGTAGCTGTACCCTTTCCAAAAAAGAAGGGACTTTACTGGAAGTATTCCTGCTAAATTGCGCCCAGACCCTTCCCCGCACGACCCTTCTTTCTAAGGTGTGGGGCATTGATGCCGAGGTGGAAGACGGCAATCTGGATAATTATATGCACTTTATCCGCAGACGTTTAAAAGCCGTAACCTGCCGCGTTTCTATCAAAACCGTACGAGGTGTCGGTTATCATCTGGAGGATAGCAGCCATGTATAAAAAACTTCACAGACATCTTACGTTCCTTTTTACCGGGATTGCCGGAGCTATTTTAATTGCCATGTCCTTCAGTTATCTGTATATGTCAGAAAAAGAACTGAACGAAAACAGCCTGCTGACATTTTCCTCTAAAATTAACAGCCTGACTTCTAATTTAAAGCAGCAGGATACACTGACCTGGGAATGGCTTTCGAAAAACTCCGCCGACCAGAATTTTATCCTGGCATTTTATGACAATGAAATACCGCTGACTTATAATCAGACCGTACTTTCTGCCGAAGAACATCGTCTGACCGATGATGCCATGGCCTATGCAAAATCTGCTTTTCCCTCCTTAAAAAGCAGTTCTGATTACTCCGCTGCCCATCAGGAGTTTTCCTATGCTTCCGCAGATAATAAGAATTACTATGCTTCCGTCTTAAATATTCCCAAAAATTCCGGGACTTTAACCGGAATCATTCTCTCCTCTAAAAAGCCCCTGACGGATCAGATTTCCACCCAGAGGCTTCGTTTTCTATTTCTGAATATTGCAGGTATTTTTATCCTGTTTTTATTTTCCTGGTATTATACAGGAAAGCTCCTTGCTCCGGTCATTGAAGCCAGGCAAAAACAGACTGCTTTCGTCGCTGCCGCCTCCCATGAGCTTCGCACGCCGATAGCGGTCATCTGCTCTGCCCTTTCTGCTGCAAAATCCACAGAAAGCTCACAAAAAGACCACTTTTTCCACATTGCGCAAAATGAATCCCTTCGGATGTCCGCATTAGTCGATGATTTGCTGCTGTTAAGCAGAGCGGATACCGGACGGTTTGCATTAGAACTGCAGCCTGTGGAACTGGATACGCTGCTGCTTGATACCTTTGAATCCTTTTGGCCCCTGGCAAAAGAACATGAAATGAATTTGCAAATTACTTTACCGGAGGATGCTATTCCCTGCTGTTCCTGTGATGGCAAGCGAATACAGCAGGTGCTTGGGATTCTGATTTCAAATGCGATTAGCTATGGGGGAAACGGAAAAGATATTGAACTGGAGCTGAAATACAGAAACGATACCTTTGAGATTACGGTAAAGGATCACGGTGCGGGAATTGCAGATAAAGATAAACCGTATATTTTTGACCGGTTCTACCGGGCTGAGGATTCACGGTCGGCAAAGGAGCATTTCGGACTTGGGCTTTGTATCGCAAAAGAGATTACGGAGGCGCACGGAGGACATATTACACTGAAAGATACAGCCGGAGTCGGAGCTGACTTTCGGGTATTTCTCCGGCGGGATTTTTACAAACCACTTTAAAGTTATGACATGATGTGTGACATACATTGGTATAGTAATGCCAATAGCGATAGGTCCCTGTCCAGTACATTACCTCTTCATTTGCTTGTCCTTATAAATCGAGTAGGAGGCTAACCATTATTTGATTAGCCGACCTCTCACACCACCGTG
>CAYWXJ010000012.1:0-29425 GCA_964462405.1 uncultured Eubacterium sp. | reverse complement strand
CCTATATGCTCCTCCTGCTTTGGCAGATACACGTTCACTCCGGGAATTTTCTGAAGACCCTCCGCTAATTTCTCCGTCAGTGCCTTTTCCTGCCTTGCAAGTGCTTCTATTCCCTTCCTGTAATTGCCTTCACCATATGCTTTCAACTCTTCTAATGCAGCCAGCAGTCCCCCTATCGCTATAATATTCGGACTCCCCGCCTCATAAGCTCCGGGAGCTTCTGCGGGCATATCAGGGTTCAGAGAATCACTTCCGGTGCCGCCGGCAAAATATGTGTTTAAATGTTTACCATGCCGGATAAAAAATCCCCCGACTCCAAAAGGTCCGTACAATGTCTTATGTCCTGCAAATACAAGATAATCTAACTTACATACCGTAAAATCCACAGGAACCAGCCCCATAGACTGGGATGCATCCACGATCACTTCTGCCTGATATTCCTTTGCAGCTTTTGCAATCTGCTCCACCGGAAGCACATACCCTGTAACATTACTGACATGGGATAAAAACACATGGGTCGGCGGATTTTTCGCAAACAGATATTCCATCTTCTCCATATCAATTTCTACCGTATCTCCTGTCTTTACAGGCAGTTCTGTCACCATAAACCCGCAGGACTGCTTCTTGAAATGCAGTGTTCTGATTACTGCGTTATGTTCAAACGGCGACACATAGATAACATCTGTCTCCTTTAATTCCAAGCCGCCAATAATCTGGTTGAACGCAACAGTCGCAGAGGGTGTGATAACAACCTCTGCGGCCTGTGCTGCATTTATAACTTCTAATAATTCCCTGCGGGCTTTATTCACATACTCCATCGCTTTTCCGGCCAGAGCATACGAACCACGCCCAGCATTGACTGCAAGGCTGCGGTTCATTTCATCCATTTTCTCATATACACGTTCCGGTTTTGGAAATGTCGTTGCCGCATTATCCAAATATATCGTATCTTTCATGTTTTCTCACCTGTATCTTAGTTATGCCTGGATTAACTTCTCCAATGTCTGCATCAAAACAGCAACCTTCTGATTCGTCTCTAAAGAATCTCCAAATTCTTCCAACGCATCAAAAATCGCATTTTGCAAAAAATAGCTGGTACTGTCATCATTGATCCTGTCATAGAAACGTTCTACTTCATCGCCCTGACTGTTGGTAAATACCAGATGACTTTTTCCTGTACCAAATGCTTCATTCTGGCAGGTGGATTCAATCTCCTGACGCGTTTCATGCAGCATCTTCTGAAAAGTATTCAGAGAATCATCCCGCCAGTCTTCCATATAAATATCCAGAATGATTTTTGAAATTCTGCGGATAATTTTTGTTTCATCATAAGTATTAAGTCTTGCCGTGTATTCGATGAAACCAGTTACTCTGCTGTTCGATAACAACGTTTTTGCAGTCTGACTCTGCTTCTCATACCAATGCGTAAGGCAGGCGGAAAGACTTTCATTTTCTTCTGCCTTAAACTCTTCCTTAGCGATCTGAACTGCCTGTTTTTGTATCTGCTCAAAATAACCGTCTAATATTGCTTTCACCTGCAATATCTGCTGTACAGTTTTTTCATATTCTGCAGAGCCAAAAATCTCCGGAATCCGTTCAAAAAGCAGTTCCCTTGGATTCAATTCAATTTGACGGAACAGCCTGCGAAATGCCGACAACTGCCTGAATAGTTCTTCCTCCATACAGGAAGGACATACTTTAAAATTCACTGTAATCTGGGGTAAAGAGCGATACCACCTGTGCATACTTTCTGTGATCCGTCTAAGACGCTTTCTTTTCGTATCTGTTTTTCGCTCTGCTTCTTCTTTGCAGAAGGCTTCTTCTAATGTCTGCAGATACTTCTGCTTCTCTGCTGTCTTATGCTCTACAAATAAATAATAATTATCCGGCTGCTCATTGATATTTTCAAAAATATCTGCCGTCATCTCTACTTCCCGCTCACCAAAATAAATGACCGGGGTATCCTGAAGCTGCACTAACTGGTTCGCTATATAGATGGGAAGGATTCCGCGTCTTGTTCCATACTCTTCTCCCATCAATCTGTTATAGAGCTTTTGAAAAGAAAGCTTTTGCCCGTCACACGCCGAAATAAACAGATCAATTTCATCTAAGACCTGTCCGCAGCCTGCATCTAGCTTCTTGCTGCCTCTGATACCAGTCTGGGATAATGTTGCTCGGTAAATCGTAGCTTCCGGGCTGGTTCCGGTTTCATACTGGTCATAAAATTCTTCCGCTTCTTCTGTAAGAATTAATTCTACGATTTTTTTTCTTGCCTTTTTATTCTGGGCTGAAATATTCTGACGGTTAATCAGTTCATTATTAACCTTCGGCGTCTTCTCATATACACGGTTGCAGATTGCACTTAAAAAACCATTGAACGTCATATCCTGACGAAACCCATTCTTGTATATATCCGCACTATGGATTACCATGCATTGTCTTTCTTCCGGCAAAAAAGATTTCTTAAAAATCTGATTCAGTTCATACTTTATATCATCTGCATTATTTTCGAGTTCCTGCTTTAAGACGCGGTTTTCCTCTAAAAACTCTGCATCGTGTAATAATTTTAAAACTGCAAGGTATCTGCGCAGTAAATCTTTTCCCGAAAAGGCTTCATAAGGACAGAGCACTACGATTCTCTGATCCTTTAATGCTTTTACTTTATCTGTGATTTCCTTTTCTAATATCTGCCTGTCTTCCTCTTCAAGAATCAGGGCAATTAGTTTTCCATCAGAAAAATGTTCTTTGAAAAGATATTCAGCATCCGGCAATTTTAGGAACTGCTCCTTTGTCATATATACATATTCAAAAAATCTTGAAATCGTATTCTCCTGATTATGCTGCTTTGGCAGAATATAGTCTAATTCTGAAATCTCTTTTATATGTTCCGCAAAATTGACCTGTCCGGATATTTTTGCCGCAGCTTCCCGGATTGCCTTTTCGAGATCAATACCCACATTATTACGAAATGTATAAGATGCACTTTGCCTTTTCCACTCGACAATCTGTTTTTCTTCTAAAGAAGCAATCACTTCCGAAAATTCTTCTCCTGACAAGTTCAATGCCAGGCGAAGGATATTTTTCTCAACCGGTGCCTCTTCCATTCTGTGAAGCATCAAAAGCAAAGCCATTACTTTAATAACTTTCCGTTCTCTCTCATCGGTTGTCTTTGACAATGCATAATCTGCTTTTAACCACTCCGTATGAATGGAAACTAACCCTGTCTCTTCCCGGAACAGATTGCAGAAATAATCATATACGACATCTGCTGTAACTCCCCTATCCCTGAGCTGATCATTCTTTTCCCTTATCATACGATACAGACTGCCTTTTTCATCATTTGCGAGAAATGTAAAAATGCTCCGTTCGTTCTGTGCAACCTTCTCACTGATGGCCAACAGAAGATATACTGTGACAGGAAGCATAGGATAGCAGCCCTGTGCAATAATTTTTTCAAAATCTTTTTGTTCGAATAATGTATGAAAAAACTGTAATTCATAAGATTTGCATGCATTTTTATAATAGGGTATGAAACTCTTTATATATACATTGAAATCAGGGATCTTCTTTCTGATCACATGCTCGATCAACTCATAATTATTCTGGGAAGAAACGATAAAAGGAATCTCCTTTAACCGTCCCTCTACTCCGGTAAATGCATGTACCATTTCTTTCGATAAAGCAGTCCCATATTCCTTGATACTCTTATGTGCCACATATGTAATATGCATCTGGGGATTCTTCGAACTATTTGCCAATTCACACATATCCTGCACAATTTTCATATCACGGGCAAATGTTTCCGGGCGGTGTCCTTCAATATATTTACTAAATTCATCAAATACAACAAAAATTCCTGCATATTGATACTTTTCATACAATTTCCGGTTCATATCCTGGTAGATTTTAGTTGTTTCAAGCTCTACGATCGGCTGAAACTCACTTCCATTGGTAATCTTCGGGTATATCTTCTTAAAATTACGGAGCACTGTCTCATTCAGACGCTTTAACTGTACAATATAATCTTTTTCCTGATATTCTATCGCTTCTATTTCTCTCAGAAACACCTGATACGCAGATGGATATTCCTGTTTCCACAGCTTAATCGTATCTATGGCCCTGCTGTAGTAACTGTCCGGTGCAATGTTTTCAAGACCTTCCCGCTTTAATGCATCTAATATGCCCATTAAAAATGCCTGATTCAAATCTTCATAGGTTCCTGAAACAATGACCGGTAAAAATGGCCTTTCTAAGTTTCTTAATATGTCTAATAATACCAACAATAAATGCGATTTTCCTTTTCCATAAGGACCAATCAGAATCGTAGCTTTATCCATACCTTTTTCTACAGAATCGAGGTATTGATCTAAAATGGCCACAGAAGAACGGGTCGGAATATAGCTCTCTATCTTTTTCTTATTATCTAAATCAATAGAAAGATTAACAGAATTTTGAAATCTTCTGTCAATCTCAATGACTTCATCTAAATGATACATGGGTCATCCTTTCTGATAGTGTCTTTCTATAACTTTTTCACTGGTAATTTTTTTCA
This sequence comes from uncultured Eubacterium sp., assembly GCA_964462405.1. Taxonomy (GTDB): domain Bacteria; phylum Bacillota; class Clostridia; order Lachnospirales; family Lachnospiraceae; genus Roseburia_B. Next base: position 24,873 of record CAYWXJ010000012.1, on the reverse strand, counting down.
GATATACCATATCAAGTCCGGCTGTCCTGTTTACGGTCAGATCGTTTTCATCTGCCAGCTCATCTAAGTACTGATTTAATATAATACGGTTGAGATTCAACAGCCTGCCCGGCAGATTTGCCTGATTCACCAAATGATCAATACTGATACTCTCTATCGCCTGTTCTTCTTTTGCCCTCGCTAAAATGTATAAAATCACATCCGCAGATAACGTATTCAGATTCGGCTGCGCTTTCCTGTAACGGTTCATATTTTTACGAACCAATCCAAGATGTGCAAACGGACTGACTCGCTTCTCTTCGGGGTCATAGTCCTTCTCATTTTCCCGGTAATACATATTTAAAATAGCACTGCAGTCATCACTGAGCGAACGCTCCGGTACGCTCTCTAAATTAAAAAACTGCAGTATCTTATCCCGCAATTCACGCTCTAACTCTTCCCTCGTGAACTCTTCCGATTCTAAACAATTAAAAAATGTATACCAGCTCGAAACTCTCTCCCTGTTCATTGCCAGATTGCAGTGCACAAGCCAAAGAGAGAAATCATCTTCAAAATAACAATCTCTGTCACGGATGACTTTGCCCATATCTGTAAGCACAACTCCCGCTTGTCCTTTTTCTGACGTCAATCCGCCTTCTCTGAGCCAATAACGGATTGCCTTTGCCATGTTCGTTCCTACTCCAAGGGCATCTGCTCCATGATTCTCTGTAAAAACTTTCGGATTTTTCTCTACTGCCAGGATTCCTTTCGTCAGCCAGCCATCCCGCAATATAAATGTTTCGTGTCCTTTTAATCGTATCTTTTGCTTCGCTGCCATCTATCTGCCTTTCTTTGTCGCTAATACCTTTCTCATATAACAGCCTGCGATAAAATGATTCACACATTCTGCGCATCTTACACATTTCCCGTCATCAATCCGATAGGAAATACCATCTTCTTGATTTTCAATACGGATTGCCCCATGCCTGCAGATACCTTCACAGGCACGGCAGCCAATGCACATCTGGTATTTGGTCAATTGACATTTGACCTTATCTTCTGCTGCTGCTAAATGAATGGCTCCATCTATTCGGTGATCTAAAATTGTAACTTTTAAATGCTTCGAACCGATTCTTCCCTGCAATTTCAGAATCGGCTGACCACCCTTGCTCATAATATAAATCTCACCTAACCGCTCAATCCCAAAACTCCGGTTGATATATCCGAACGGCTTAAACAATTCATACAATTCCTCTGTAATCGGCCGTTGAAGTTCATAGTTAAATGCATTCTCTTCTAAAGCACAGGGTTCAAAAGAAATGATCGATTTCTCTGCATAGCTGACACCATTTCCGCCCTGCCTTGCTTTCCATTTTCCTGTATCGACATATTCTTCTGCATCCGGCTTCCCGATACTTTTGGCAAACTCCACCAAAAACTTATGCCAATGCTCATACTGTTCCTTCATATGTATCTTTGATAAAAATTCTGACCAGACACTGTTATTCGGACAACACCAGCATCCTACCCGGGTATATCCCAGACGGTAGGCCGTATTAAAATCAATCTTCGTTGTCAAAAGATACAGCCAAATATCAAAATCCAGCCAGTCAATAATCGGTGAAATCGTTACCTGCCTGCTGATTTTATGTCCTTCGGTTTCTCTTTCGTATTTGCTTCTGCTCGCAGACTCACTTCTCCTGATGCCGTAAAAAGCCAATATCTTAGACTTTCCCCGAAACAGACCGGAAATCTTTCTTGTAATTGCACCTGTTTTAAAAATCGTACAGCACCAGCGCATGACACGGCTCGGCGGTCCGATCACCTGACACAATTCTTGAAAATTCTTCTCCTTATTTCTGGAGGAAATCACTGGTGTGGATGTATGCGCCCTCTTAAACCGCTCTACATAATTTTCTGTTTCCGGAAATTCTAAGGTTGTATCTCCAAAAATATGCAAAACCTTCGGATTACTGAGTGCCCGCATGACTAAATCGGATGTCACTGTAGAATCCTTTCCGCCGGAAAATGATACGAACATATCTCTTCCATCATATCCCTGCGTAACTTCCTGCAGATACCGCAGAGCTTCTTCTTCAATTTCTTCAAATCTCCCCCGGTTGCATAAAACAAACTGTGCAGCATATTTTTCAAATGCATTCCTGTCATTCTCTTTTTTATAAGAAAAATAAGCAGTTCTTATGGCATCTATATCTAATTCCCGTAAACCCGCAATAGAAAAACGCTTCTGCTCACCGTCTATCAAATAGTAATTCCCGGATGTATTCCATACGGAGGAATCCCTATAGCAAAAAGCTTCTCCCCAGATAATCTCGATCAGCAAACGCTCTTCGGGAAATACAGGACGCAAATCTGCTGCCACACGCTTTCCGCTGCTGCCGCATACAGGGCATTTTTTCTCATAAACCGGTACATTACAGGACTTACACCAGTAAATATCCGATACGTTTTTTACAAACTTTCTGTTGTTACATTCCGGACAAAAATTTTCTTTCAGCCAAATATGACTGTCCTTTCCATGTACTTCACATCTATACCTTAACATTCTCTTAATCAATCTCTTCCCGTATTTTTTCTGGCGCAATATCTAAATACTGACAAAGGTTTAAAAACTCTTCTATATTAAAATCTTCTGTTCCCTGCAGTTTTGATTCCGGTATTTTAAGATCTAATGCTGTCTGTTTTATAGAGATTTTCTGCTCTCCTATGTAGTTTATTAGCCAATCTGACGCCTTACTTCTTTTCAAAAAAGCACCACCATTCTGAGTTTCTAAGAATCATAATGATATTATATTCTTTGTTTCAAAGATTTTCAACCTTGCTTTTCTTACTTTTTAAGAATTGTTTGACGAGATTTGCATACTACTATAAGATAAGAATAAACGGGGAATTTTGTACTTGTTATGAGGTTGGAAATCTTTAAATTATTCCTCTGGAGGTAGCTATGAAAAATGAAATGATTGCAAATGTGTTAAAAGAAGCCCGAAAGCAGAATGAACTCTCAGTCAAAGATGTCGTTTGTAAATTAGAAAATAAATCCATAAACGTTGCTGAAAAAACAATTTATGGCTGGGAAAACGGTCAATCCCAGCCAAATGTAGATACACTTTTGATTCTTTGTGAAATTTACAATATCAAAGATATTCTTGGAACCTTCGGTTATAAATCTGAACCTTCCCTGCAAATCACAGATTTTGAGAAAAAATTAATTTTAAATTTAAGAAAGCATCCGGAAATGCTGGATGCTGTAAAGAAACTGTTGGATATGAACTAGGATTCCTTATAAAAATACCCTCCTTACTGGTTTGTCCAGTAAAGAGGGTACATATCAAGTCTCCTGCCATGCTGCCGGACCTCTTCGTCGGAATTTGCGTTAGCTGAAATCGTATTAATCGTATTAACTGTGAAGTTAGGCAACACTCTCATTCCCTCCTCACAGGAAGAAATTGAAGAAACCATCTTAGGGCTGATTGCCCTGTTAGAAAAGGGAACCGACAGCTCCCTTAGGATGCTTTCGTACAAAAAATGCACCTTAGAATATCAGACGATTTGTCCTGACATTCAGGTGCACTTTATTTTTTGCTTTATATTAAATTTTAAGCTTTCCATGAATATCCACGAAATTTACAAGTATCAGCTTCGCTTCTGCTAAATCCAGAAGCGCATATCTCTGTTCCTGGGAAAACTCCCTGCTGTATAACTGATTCTCATAGTCTACAACTACACATTTCAGCTTCTCCGTCAGGTAAAACAACGGCGATACTTCTTTTGGTATTTCACTTAAAATTTCACTGTCACCGCTTAATTTTACCAGTTCTTCTAAATGGCTCTCTTCACATTCATAGACTTCACCGTTCCAGTCAATGATACATGGACAATACTCACTCAGCTTCTGCTCATAATTCTTCACAAATTCTTTCGATTTCATAATACTTCCTTCTCCTTCTCCAAATACAGCTTAGTACAAACAACAGCAAACTGCCGGCACTTATCGCTGCTCCCTCTTTTAAGCCCGGCGTCATATATTTTAAAGTAATTTGATGTTCTCCCTGTTCCAGAGGAATCTCAATCATGCTTTCCAGAAATGTCCGGCAGTCGATCTCTTCCTGGTCTACAAAGATATGAAATCCCGCCTCATTCGGTATGGATATTACCAGATTTCCTGCTTTTTCTACTGTAATATGTCCCTCTATCTCAGTATCGCTGAAATAATCAATACTATATGTCTGTTCGCTTAATGTTTCATAAGCCGTATTGAGTGCATCCATATTCAACTGATACGCCTGCACCTGAAAATAAGAAACATCTGACGTATTGGTGATCTCAATCACATCTCCTGCCCTGCACCAGCCTAAATCCAGGATATAGCCATGGTCACACTTATTAAATCTCTGCACCCTGTCCTGATTTTTAATCGTAATATTCGTTACCGAAGTATCACTGTAAGTTCCATAGACATAAGAGTCCTCAGAAACAGTGACCGTTGTTTTCTCCTCCCCTGCATCCACGGTTCCGTTTACCGGGATCAGCAGATCTTCTTTTGAACCTAAAGCCTTTGCCAGACAGTTGAGGTTTGTAACCGGCATTCCTTTTATGGGGTTCCATTTCCCTGCAAAATCAGAGTCTACCATAAAACCTAGCGGCAGTGTATATAAATTTTTATAAATGTAGTTCTTTCCGTCTTCCGCCACTAAGGTCCGCAGCGGGCTTTCCTCATAGGGATTTTGGGCAATCAGATATTTTACAGATAACATTGCCGACATAAGCGGTGTCGAACCGCTGTAGCTGTAAAAATTCTTACCACCCTCCATACCTGCATACCGGTAAAATCTGCTGACGCCAATATTCATCAGAGAGGAAAATATCGTAGAAGAGGAATATCCATAAATCGCCGCATCATTTTTCGTCAGACGCTCTAACTCCTCCACTCTGTAAAACGGTTCTGCATCCATTGCATCTACCTGCTCTAACAGACCTTTTACAGATTCCCAGTTTTTGGTATAACTGGTGCGGCTGGTGGTGGAAATTCCCGTAATGCTGAAGTTCACATAAAGCTCTAATACAGCAAGTATCCCCATCATATAGCGTGCAAACAACTTACCGTCGCTGCTGCCTATCTGCTTAAGAACCACAAGCATCCCATATCCGGTCGCAAGTGCTCCTGTCATCATCAATGCATCTGCCGGCACCATTCCTGTATCTACCACATAGGCTGATACTGCGAGAAAAGCAGCACATATGAAAAGCCCGATCCCCACATGCAGCGGCGTATTTCCCTCCCGATAAATATAGGCTTCATATGCCATTGTCAACAGCAAAAACACATACAGATACACCTGTCTTCCCGGCAGGCTATCCGGAAAATGCATACCATGCCAGACAAAATCCAGTATATTATTTGCAAAACTAAGCCAGAAAAAGACAATGAAAACCATACGTTTTACCTTCTTTTTCCAGGAAATCTTCTTATTACATAGATACAGCACAAGAAACAGAAAAATTGCAGCACCGCAGTAGAGATTCGGCCAATGGTCGCGTCCGGTATATACCTCCACATCTGCACAATGCCTTGCCAGCATGGAAACCAGATCAAAATACCATTCCACCGTACTTGGAAAGGAAGCTTCTGAGGAACCGCTGTAGCTTAATATAACAGCCTCCGGCAGAATCAGAACAGCTCCCATGCCTCCCGCGAGCAGAGAATACAGCGTAAACCTGCCAAAGCTCTGCATTTTCTTTTTCACACCATGTGCTTCCTCCAAAAAAAGAATGATATAATACAATACCAGAAAAATACAGAGCATAATGGAAATATAGAAATTAGCAAGAATCGATACTGCCAGACTGATACAGTACAGACTGCATTTTCCCTCTTTTACCAGCCGCTCTAAACCTAAGATTACTAGCGGGGCTAATACCAGACAATCCAACCACATAATGTTCCAGTAATAGGCTGCCATATAGCCGGAAAGTGCGTAGAATCCGGCGAATACAGCGCCGCTTATGTTTGCATTCCCAAAATGATTCTTAAGATAGACCGCAAAATTCAGACCGCAAAGCCCGATTTTAAACAGAATCAAAATGGTCATAAATTCAATCACATAATCCACCGGACAAAATACGATAAACCAGTTCAAAGGACTCGCCAGATAATAAGCGAACAAAGACACAAAATCCGAGCCAAGTCCAATCCGGAAAGAATACAAAAGACTCCCGCCATTTTTTAACTTATCCATCAACTCTGTAAAAAAAGGCTCGTATTGATGATACATATCCACATGAAGGATACAATTCTCACCAAAGGGGTATACTTCATTTTTTAAACAAATGCAAATCACAATGACAAACGGAAGTAAAAATGCACACAGATATAATCTCCTGCTCTGTTTCAATTCTTTCATGATGTCTCCTTTTAGTCCTGTATATCAAAAAGTTGATAATACTGCAGCTTTCTGTACTCCCCAAGATCAATTACAGCTTCTTTCGTCTGCTCCGTTCGTACTGCCGATACGATCGGATAGCCTTTCGAAAATTCTTTTAAAAATTTCTGATATGCCGGAAGCGGCAATCCTGCTGCTTCTAACACCGTTGTTCCTAAATAGTTTGCGCTGGTGTCGGCATTTACTACAGTTTCCATATCATAATTTGTCCAGATAAGATAAGGCACCTGATACCGAAGCTTTGTCTCTTCTTCCGACAGTGTCCGGTAGCTTTTGCCATTTAACTTAAGAATCGGCTCTGCTACCGTATCATTCGGCTGATGATCCCCGAAAAATACGACCATTGTCGGCTCTTCCATTTCAGAAAAATAAAAGATCAGTTCTTCCAATGCCGCATCCGTTTTCTGAATCAATGACAGATAAGCAGACAATGAGTACGAGGAGGCCCCTTCTACAGTAATATGGGGTGTAAAATTTTCATATACCTCACTGTAGGAGCCGTGATTCTGCATCGTAACAAGAAACAGGAATATCGGCTTTCCCGCTTTCTTCTGTTTAAAGGTATTGATTATCTTATTCATACATGTTCTGTCACTGACATAATTCCGGATATATTCTTTATCCAGAAAATCCGCAATAAACTCCATATATTCAAATCCCAGCAGCGGATATACCGTATCTCTGTCCCATCCGCTTGCATAATAAGGATGCATAGCATAGGTTTCATAGCCTAATTCCTTCAAATAGGAAGGCAGTGCCGGAATCTCATGTTTCATATACTGCTGGTAAGGAACACTTCCCTGGGGCAGAAATGCCATGGTATTTCCCGTCAGAAATTCAAATTCCGTATTTGCAGTATTCCCACCGCATACAGATACATTCAAATATCCGCTTATGGTGTTTTCTGCTCCCATCATACTGCGGAAATAGGGCATATAATCCTCACTTGCCGTAAATTCACCCAACACACCAAGGTCTGAAAACGCCTCATCCATAATCACTATTATATTCGGCATCACTTCTAAGCTTTCATCTGCTGCATCTTCCCTGGCAGCTTCTTTATACGAAGCAAGCTGATTTTTCACCTCTTCTTTTTCATAACCTGCAGGCTTATCTATCGATATATAGGGAAGCTCCATGACCATTGTCAGTGCGAAACCATTTACTTGCCACATATATACCGGCGTAAACAGTTTGTTATACATTCTATGCTGATTCTGAAAATCCTCCTGCTGCAGTACATGTAAAAATCCCGCTAACACCATGCAAAAGACTAATGCCTCCATCAGGCTTTGATACCATTTAACGCTGTTTAATTTTAGCTCACAAAATCCCGCTAAATACAGCATCAGTATAAATCCTGCTGCCACTGCCGCCACACGGAGGGAAGGCGTAAAATTATAATTTCCCGCTACACTGAGTGCTGTCCTGACAGAAAAAATATCCCACGGCACAAGCGGCAGAGAGCGAAAGGTATAGACATAGTAATTTACCAGACCAATGACCATCGCACCGATTCCCTCTGCCCGGAGTGCCTGCTTTGCATTCCGAAACAGAAAAAACAAAATCCATGCCGTTAATTCAAACAGCAGAATATTAAATAATTGTGACCACGGTCTGACCTCTGTAAAGCCATTATGGGTATATGCTTCTAATAAATAAAAGTACAGGATCGGCAAAAAAAGCAGACCGGCTATAGCTGTTACCTTTTTTTGTTTTAACTTCATGTTGTCAATCACTTCTTCTTTTTCATATATAAAAGTCCAAATGCACCCAGACCGCAGTTACTTGAAATTGTTGCGGATGCCTCCTGAAATACGACTTTTTCGAATTTTACATATTTTGCGACCTCTTTTTCAATTTTCTCTAAAGTCTTTACAGAACAGCCTGCATATGTAATAAAGAGAATCCTCTTGTCAATCTTATTCTTTCCTTTCATCTCCTGATGAATATAGCGTTTATAGGAGTTTTCGATTCTACCCATTTCAATTCTGTCACATACCATTTTGCCCTGCTTCAAAGCAATGACCGGATGAAGGTCTAAGGTTTCACAAAATTCCCGTACTCCTCTTCCGATCTTCCCGTTTCGGTAAAGATTTTCCGGTGACGGCACAATAAAGCTGGTAGAAATCCTGTCCTTTAATGTACCTAACTTTTTACAAATATCCTCTCTGCTGCTTCCATCCTTTACCATCTGGGCTGCATATAAAACCATCATTCCCATACCGCTGGAAAGATGACCGGAATCAATTACAGTTACACTATCAAAGCCCTTTGCCGCTGAAAGTGCCCGTTCATACCCTTTGCTGGCATGTGATGTCATAGATATGTGAATGACGCTTTCTGATTCTTCTAACACATTTGCAAAAAACTTCTCATATTCACTTACAGAAGCTGCATCGGAATGCGCTGTATTTCCTTCCTCTTCAAGATACTGCAAAAGACTGTCTGAACTGATTTCCTTAAAATCACAAAACCTGCCGTTACCTGTGTACACATAATAGTACATACTCTTAATTTCAAACATGGAAATCCATTCTTCCGGCAAATCGCAGACACAATCTGTTGTAATTGTAACTGCACGTTTTCTTCTCTCTGAAATCAACCGGATCGTTTTCTGTTCTCCTAAAAGTTCTTCTGTATCTACGTTGTATTCTACTAATTCTTCGGGCAGATATTTGAGCAATACTGCCTCTAACAGGGTGCCGCTGATTGGTTTCGACAAATATCCCTGAAAACCACTTTCGAGATAGAACTCCTTAGCGCCTGCCATGGCATATGCCGTCAGGGCAATTACCGGAACATCCCTGCAAAGCCCATTTTCCTGTACCCGAAGCTGTTTTAACGTTTCAATGCCGTCCATTTCCGGCATCATATGATCCATAAAAATAGCATTATAAAATTTATGGCGTGTCTTTTCTAAACATTCCTTACCGCTCGCTGCCGTATCGATCTGTACCTTTGTTGACCGAAGCAGCTTACAGGCAACTAAAAGGTTCATATCATTGTCATCTACGATTAATACCTTTGCATCCGGTGCCTCAAAGCTCTGCTTGTATGTACTCCGGTCAAAAACTCTCTTCTTTATCATAGAATCAATCGAGCTAATGGGACTTCCATCCACGATTCTCTGTTCAAGCGTAACGGTAAATACGGAACCTTTTGTGTAGATACTGTCTACGGTAATCTTACCGCCCATCATCTCCACTAACTGTTTGGAAATCGTAAGACCTAATCCCGTGCCTTCAATTCCCCGATTCTTTTCTTCATCGACACGCTTAAAGGAGCTGAATAAATTATCCATATCTTCCTTACGGATTCCGATTCCCGTATCTGCCACTGAAATTTTAAGGCGAACCACGTTGGAATGAATCTGTTCACTCTGTACGGAAAGCGTTACAGAGCCTTCCTTTGTATATTTGACAGCATTCGTCAGTATATTTGTCAAAACCTGTTTAATCCGCACTTCATCCCCGAACAGTGTGGAAGGAATACTTTCCGATATATTAAGCTTAAATTTCAGCTTTTTCTCATAGGCGCGAATCCAGATAATATTTACAAGGTCACTGAACAATCCGCCTGTATCATATTGTACCGGAACAATTTCCATTTTACCGGATTCGATTTTAGACATATCTAAAATATCATTGATTAACGCCAACAGCATTTTACTGGCATTCTGAATATTGATGGAATTTTCTGCAATCTCATCTGAAATATTCTCCCGCAAAGTCATTTCATTTAAACCGATAATTGTATTGATCGGAGTACGGATTTCATGACTCATATTCGTAAAAAAAGCACTTCTCGAACGGCTCAACTGCTCAATTTCTTCCTTCTGCTGTTCCATAATCTTCTTTTCCGCCGCATATATCTTATTCTGAAATTTTATCAGTAATCCGCTGAAAATCCCCACAAGCACAATCGCAAGTGCAGAATCCACATAAAAACTGCTTTTGTTATTTAATTGGATTACCCACTCCGGATGGATATAGGAAAGATAATAACATCCCAGAATCGTAGTAATCGTCATTGTCAGCATCGCATAGAGCATCTTTCCGCGGAACATTAAGAACACATATATGATTCCCATTAAGAACCAGGAAATTGCTCCGCCCTCCACTCCTCCGCTGGTAAAAAAACTAAGCGGAAGTAAGACAAAATGCAGTGCAATATTGACCAATACTGCCGGGAACTCTACTTTATGGTATTTCACAAAATACCATAATGAAAATATAACCACAGGAATCGGAACAAACAGAGGCAAAAGGATTCCGCGAAGATCCCTCCTTGCAATTCCTGTCGCCAATGACAGAGCAGAGGATAAAAGAACCATAAACAGCAGCAGACCGAAAATTTTTTCCCTTAAGGTAATATCTTTTCCGTATAATTTTTCCTTCCATTCTTTCAGCATCTTATCACCTCATTTTCTCCTGCACTTTTGCCAACTCATCACCGGCTCCCATAAAATCAAATCCCTTCACTTTTAACTGTACTCCGGCTAACAGTTCTTCCAGCCTGTTTCCATGATACTGATAGTCAAAAAGTTCCGATAAAATTTGTTCCACACCAATACTTTCAAAGGTTTCTAATTGTATCTTTAACTTTTCGAAATATTCCTTTAACCGGGTTTCTTCCAGTTCAGGCAGCACTTCTTTTTCACAGAAGCCGCTTTCTTCTTCTATGTGAATTTCAGCTTTTATAACCTCCATTACCCTATGATATTCCTGCATCATTTCCGCATGATGCCTGTGAATATAGGTATCATCTGCAGCTTTTCCGGCTGTTTCCAAATCTTTTGCCATTTCTGACAGCTTATCTGCCCCGATACCAAGGGAAGTACTTTTGACCGCATGAACTAAAATCGTATAGTTCTTCCAGTCCGCACCTTCATAGGAATCTTCGATTTCCTTTATTTTTTTCAATCCGGTTTTATAATATACCCCGACCACTTCCAGATAATCTTCTAATGCACCTCCGCAGAAAGCAATCCCCTTTTGTGTATCAATTCCTTCTAAGTCCGGCACAGCACCGCTTTGTACCTGCACTTCGTCCTGCAAAGCTGCCTTCTTTTGCTGCTCTGTTTCGTATTCTTCTACTTTTATGAGCTTCTCTTTCGGAATGTAACGCCGCAGTACACGTTCTAAGTCAGATAATTCTATCGGTTTTGCAACAAAATCCGCAAATCCCTCCGCTAAAAACATTTCGCGTGCGCCGCCAATCGCATTTGCTGTAAGAGCAATAACAGGTACATTCAAAAAATAATTGCCCGGCTTCTGCCGGATACGGTACAGGGTTTCCACACCATCCATTTCCGGCATCATATGATCCATAAATACAAAATCATATTCCATGGTCTCAAGCTTTTTCAAAGCTTCCTTTCCGCTGGTAGCTGTGAACACGTTTATCCTATATGGGCGCAGTAATCCTTCTACGACCTTTAAATTCAGCAGATTGTCATCCACAACTAACACGCTTGCCTTCGGAGCAATGAAACGGTGATTTAAATAATTGCTGCTGTCAATACTCTGAACCACATTTTCTCCATTTAATACCGATACGATAGACAGTACATAAAAAGGCTTATATATTTTCAGCAGATTCGGGTTTACATTCGATTCCTGTTCTCTTTCTAATACCAGAATCACCTTCATCTGTTCGGACAACCGGTCAAAATATGCCTCGTCTTCACAATATTCTTCCCAACTGATAAAAATGTGGCTGTATTTTTTCTTTTCCAAACGCCGCTTTAGTTCCGGAAGATTTCTGCACTGGCGGTAATGAATTTTTAATTGTTTTGCCATGCGCCGGATGTTAACTGTATAACCGTCCCGAATTGCCGCATAATCATACTTTTCCATGTTAATATAGCCGACCACCTGTATCTGCTCAGGATTTTTCAAAAATACGATCGGAGCCTCATCTAATACTTTCTGCGGAATGACAAACTGAACCTCACTTCCTTTTCCATAGGTACTGCTTATCGTAATAAAGCCGCCCATTTTCTTTACGATTGCATATGAAATTGCAAGTCCAAGACCGATTCCGCCCTCCTCACGGTTCTTTTTCGTATCTACCTGATTAAACGTAGTAAATAATTTTTCTAAATTCTCCTTATGCATTCCGATTCCGGTATCTTTTACACTGACTAAAAGATTTATTCCATATTCCTCTCTTCTGGCAGAAAAACGAATCATCACACAGCCTTCTTTGGTAAATTTAATTGCATTATTCACCAGATTCATAATAACTCTACGAAGCTTCTGTTCATCACCTAAAAGACTTCTTGGAATGGATGCATCACAATCTACCATCAGTTCGATATTTTTACCGTTTTTTAAAGCGACTGCCATATTCATGACATCATTAACTGTAGATGTTATATTGTATGGCTCCTCTACCAGCTCCATTTTACCGGATTCTAACTCTGAAAAATCCAAAATATCACTGACAACGGACAAAAGATTCCGTCCCGCTGTCTGAATATCAAAGGTATACTCTCTTGCTCTGTCCGAAATCGCTTCCCTTAACAGCATCTCACTCATACCGCATACCGTATTAATGGGTGTACGAATCTCATGGGATACATTTGCCATAAAGTCCTTCTTGCTCTGCTCTGCTTTTTTTAATGTTCCAATGGTTTCCACTAATGTTTCCTGCACTTCTATATGGGTTTTTACCAGATAATAAGTGACACATTCAATTGTAAAAACTGAAACAAGCTGTAAAACTAATCGAATTGCTTCCTGCACAGAGGAGGCATGTATTGTTCTGGCAATCAAGGCATGATAGAGCAGTAAAAACACGGACACTGCTGCTGCTAAATGTACGATTTCCGGAATATTGAAGATTCCCAGCAGAATTACCAGTGCTCCCATTGTAGACAAAATTTCCAAAAAGCTTTCTGAAAATATTCCGTAGATAATAAAATTCATCAGTGCTATCAATGTAATACAAAATGCGCGGAACCGGTAACTCTTATATCTCCTGATGCATATTCCCCATGCAGCTATCATACCAATCAGAATTACAGGCGGAATCCAATTTCCCCAGCCAAGTACGAAGGCTACAACTGTCATTGCCAGCGTATAAAAACTATAAATAGCCAGTATAATTCTCTCTTTTTTCAACTGATCTCCTTCGATATAATTTGTGTTCTCCACAGTAAACCTCCATATCCTGCTAATTGCCGCCAGTAACACTAGCCTAGTATTTCTTTTAACTTATCCTCCATGCTGACAAACACATCCGTAATGACAGGATCAAACTGTGACCCCTTTCCTTCCTCAAGCACTTCTATGACCTTTTTCAGCGGGCGGATCGCAGGCTTATAACACCGTTCTTCATATAACGCATCAAATACATCCGCTAAAGCCATAATCCTTGCACACAGCGGAATCTCCTCGCCGGAAAGTCCGGTGGGGTATCCATTTCCGTCCCATCTCTCATGATGATAAAGGGCAATATCTTTTGCCATTTTTACATATTCTTCATCCTCTACATCCCCGATAATATCTTCTATAATATTCTGACTGTACACCGTATGCTTCTTCATGATTTCATACTCCTCCGGTGTCAATTTCCCCGGCTTCTGTAAAATTCGGTCCGGAACCATTATTTTTCCTACATCATGCAAAGGTGCGGCATTACATAGATTATGAATATAGTCTTCATCTAAAAGCCCCTGATATAAGCCCCGCTTCTGCAATTCATCTGCTATCAGCTTCACATACATCTGTGTACTTTTTACATGCTTACCCGTGCTGTTATCTCTCGACTCAATGAGATTTGCCATTCCTGCAATGACATGCTCCTGTATGTCCTTAATTCTCTGGGTCTTCTCTCTTACCATTTCCTCAAGGCGGGTATGGTAATGCTCTAATTCCAATGTCCGTCTTACCCGGCCGAGCAGAATATCGGGAACAAACGGTTTTCCTACAAAATCTGTGGCTCCTACCTGAAAGCACTTTGTTTCTGTTTCCACACTCTTATCGGCTGTAAGAAATATAACAGGTATTCCCTTGTATGCCTCATCGCTTCTTAGCTTTTCCATGGTTTCAAACCCATCCATCTGTGGCATATTAATATCCAGCAAAATTAAATCCGGCTTGTTGTTTTTAAGATAATAAAATGCTGCCATTCCGGAATTGGCTGCTGCAATTCGATATTCCTTTCCTAATATTTTCTGTGCCAACATCAAATTTGCACTGTCATCATCTACTACCAAAATTATTTCATTCATACTACCCCTACCTATTTTTTACTGAACTGTCACACCATCAACTCTACGCAAGTATAGCTGTGCAGCATATACACTACACAGCTACCTGATTATTTGTTCCAACAAATGCTGCTCTTGCTTTTGTTATTTTTTAATTTTTACGGTCTTTACTTTGCTCCATGTACCATATGTCGTCTTACCGGTGACAGATTCTTGCTGGTACATACGCACCTGAACATAATATGTCTTTCCTTTTTTCAATTTATTAATTGTACAGGTATTCTCTGACACAGTTACCTTCTTTGCAGAAGACATATTCTTCTTTAATGAATATCGAATCTGATAGCCGCTGGCTGTAGAGATATTTTTAATTTTCACCTTCATCGTCTTTGCTGCTGTATTTTTCACAGAGGAAATCGACGATTTCACAGGTTTGATCTTCGCCCAGTGTGCATAATAGGTCTTGCTGCCTGTTATCTGTGTCGCACTGGTAATTTTACTTCCGCCGGATTTCTTCGTATACCAGCCGATAAATGCATAATTCTTTCGCTTTGGTGAAAGCAGCTTACCCATCTTATTGCCGTATACTGCGGTTTTTGAAGTAGTCTTCACACTCTTGCTGCCGATATAACCGCCATTGGCATTGAACTTAACAGTAAACTGAGGTACTACTGTTGCTTCTGAAACACCGCTGTCAAAGTATCCGTTCGCAACGGCAACTGCCTTTACCGCAGTCGTTTTGGTTACTGTAAATGGTCCGGTATATTTATCCGCTCTGGTAAATGCAATGGAAGGATTGCTGCCGTCTGTCGTATAGTAAATTGTTCCGCCTGCCGGTGCTGTAAGTGTTACCACATCCCCGGAACATGTAATCTGCGGTGCCGTAAGCGTTGCTGAAGGAGTGCCGACAACTCCTATATCTGTCCAGGTAGCTCCTGAATCATAGGTCAGCTCCGGCAGATACCCATTCCACATTAACTCCGGTGTATGATATGCTGCTAACTGCGGCTCATCACTCATAAACATCTGATTACTCCGGTTAAAATACATATATCCGACATCCTGTCCGTATATTCCTGTCTTACTTTCCGGAATATCATTCCATGTCAGGTCTGTATAATACCAGATATTATTGATACGAATGATATTCCACTCATGGTCCAGGCTGGTAACGACCGCACAGTCAATCCCTGCTCCATTCATCAATAACTGCATCGCCTGAGAATATCCTGCACAAACGGTACTGTCCGTACAGAAAACGCTGAATGCCACCTGATTATATTCATTCATCGGAATACTTTTATCTTCATATCCCGGATCATACACTACCTTCTTACAAATCAAATCATGCGCCATCTTTTCTTTCAACTGTTCACTCGGCTGTGCATTGATGATCGGCATCCAACTGTCAATGACAGACTGCATCTGTGCAGTTGCTGCTGCCCTGCTTGCACCATTTGCAAATGCCGGGAAAATAGTAAGGGTTATCAATTCACCATTCCCCAAAGTACTTCTATACATGCCTAAATCCAGAAAATAATACTGTGGATTTGAATATTTGAACATCAGTGCAACATTTATTGCACTTTCCCCTGTCATATTAGAAAAAACAACTGACTTGGTAGGATAAACCGTATTCCCTTCATTATCTCTTGCTGAGGACACTGTTTCAGTTCCTGTCAGATACCCAAGACACATTGTATTTAACTGATCCCAGAATGCCTGTGCATTATCGGATAACTGATTGTAATAATAATTCGTAGAATAGCTGTCCCATGCATGCTGATAAACGGCTGAACCTTTTCCGGTATTCTCTATCTCTTCTTCATATACCTCCGACAAAGAACCATATTCAATTTCATGAATCTCCGGCTGCTGTAAGCCTCCTGCTCTTTGCAGCAGCTCTTCTGTAATATCATCTTCTGTTACTGTTGTCTCTTTTTCCACGACAGTATTCTCTTCTGCTAACACTGATGCCGCATGTACACACTCCGCTGCACTGCTGAACAAAAAAAACCCTGCCATTATAAATGTTATAACATATTTCTTCATACTTCCTCCTCTATCTTACCTTGCATCTCTTAGCTTATTCTATTTCAAAATCTTCCGCTTGTCTATTTCTTTCTGCCATTACAAGGATATTTTACTATAAATATCCTAAAAAAGAAAGCTAGAATTAAATTTTAAAAGGTAAACCTTGTATAAATAAATTTCAGACAGCAATAAGGACAGGCGTACTTCGTGTACTCCTGTCCTTGCTGCTGTCTGCTGTACCTTCGCCAGGCTTTCCGTATATTTTTTCCGAATCCTATAACGCTTTTTCATACAATTTCCGAATTGCATCTCTGTCAAACGTCACCGGATGATTTCCGATTCCTGCTGCCGAAACCTTAAAGCAATTCTCCGCCATCCAGTCAATAATTTCTCCGGTGCCCCTTCGCAAAATCTGCACCTTCCAATGCTTCTGCTAATGCTTCTTCATAAATCTTAAGTCCTGCTTCCATCTGCTCATCCGTCATACAAAGCGGTGCAAGGAAACGGATAACATTTCCTGCGGAACCTGCATTCTCCAACAATAATCCTTTCCGGAGCGCACACTGGATTAATTTATTTACCAATTCTGGATACGGCTCTTTTGTGGCTTTGTCTTTTACAAATTCCACGCCGAGCATAGCTCCCATGCCGCGGACATCACCTACAACTTCATATTTTTCTTTGAAACTCTCAAATCCGGCTCTTACCACTTCACCGATGTGGCAGGCTTTTTTCGGATAATCGTCACGTTTATAAATTTCCATCGTCTTTAAGGCTGCCGCACAGGCAAGTGGGTTGCCGCAGTAAGTACCGCCTATAGTTCCCGGAATGACTGCATCCATAATCTCTTCTCTGGCTGTAATGGCACTGATCGGTGCGCCTGCACCCATGGATTTTGCTGTGGATACAATATCCGGTGCTGCTCCTGCTTCTGCCCAGTATTCAGAGGCAAAATATTTTCCGGTCCGGCAGTTACCGCACTGTACTTCATCTGCAATCAAAAGGATTCCGTTGTCATCACAGATTTTACGGACTGCTTTTATCCATGCAATCGGTGCCGGAATAAATCCACCCTCCCCCTGTAATGGCTCTACTATGATTGCTGCTACATCCTTTGCTAAAGTCTGTTCGTCAAAGACGGCTTCTAATTTATCCACATAGAACTGAATGGCTTCGCTTTCTGTATATCCCTTTGGCGTACGGTATAAATATGGAAATTCCGCACGGTAAATACCTGCCGGGAATGGTCCCATTCCATTGGAATATGCTTTCTTAGCCGTCAGAGCCATGGTCAGATTGGTACGGCCATGGAATGCTCCTGAAAAACAGATGACATTTGGACGTTTTGTATATGCCTTTGCAACCTTAATGGCATTCTCGTCTGCCTCTGCACCGGAGTTTGCAAAATAGGTCTTTTTCTTTTCTCCGCGGCACGGAATGGTTTCATTAAATTTTTCTGCTAATTCTATGTAACCCTCATGAGCTACTACATTAAAAATGGTATGAAAATATTTTTCGGATTGTTCCTTTACAGCTTCAATTACTTCAGGATCGGAATATCCAATATTCAATACGCCGACACCGCCAATCCAGTCTAAGAATTTATTGCCGTCCAAATCCTCTAGTATAGCACCCTCGCCGCGTTTGATACAAATTGGATAGGTTGTTCCGCAAAGTGCCTTTGGAACTGCATTATTTCTGCGATCCAGTAATGCCTTTGCCTTTGGTCCTGGTACACATTCCGTTACAATCTCCGGTAAATCTTCTCTTAACATTTTAAATGCCTTCTTTCTTCACATATCATTTATAATTTAAATTGAGTTTTTGTATCTGCAAGCGCAGCGTCCATTCTCTCAATTACCTGTGCAATCTGCTCTTCTGTAATAACAGCCGTCGGTTCAAAACGGATACATTTTGCATTTACCAATGTACCTGCTGTCATAACCCCTCTTGAAAATAGTCCTTTTGCAACAGCGTATCCCATATCACTGGTCTTAAATTCTACTGCAAGCATCAGACCAAGTCCGCGCACATCATCAATAACCGTCGGATATTTTTCTTTTAAGGAAGCTAAGCCTGCTTTCAGGATTTCACCTTTTCTTGCACATTCTCCCGGAATATCATGGTCAATCATATATTTGATCGTAGCGATCGCTGCGGAACAGCATACCGGGTTGCCGCCGAAGGTAGGGGAACCTAATAACCATGGATTGTCAATTAATTCCTGTGTCCACATATGCGGTCTGCAGATAATACCGGTAATCGGCATGATACCGCCGCCGAATGCTTTACCATATGTCATAATATCCGGAGTTACACCCTCTGCTGCACATCTCCACATGCTTCCGGTTCTTCCCATACCGCACTGGATTTCATCAAAGATCAGTGCTACGCCGTATTCGTCACAGATTTCACGGAGCTCTTTTAAATATCCTGCAGGCGGAACGATAACACCTGCTTCACCCTGAATCGGTTCTACAATCATAGCCGCAACCTTTTCACCGACGGCAACTAAGTTTCTGATTGCTTTTCTTGCATCCTCTGCATTACCATATTCTACATGCTGTACCTGCTGTACCATTGGAATATATGGTGTTCTGTAAGTACTCTTACCACCCATGGAAATTGCACCCATGGATTTTCCGTGGAATGCACCTACTGTAGAAATATACCATCTTCCGCCAGTTGCAATTCTTGCTAATTTCAATGCCATCTCAACAGCTTCTGCACCACCGTTCGTAAAGAAACAATATTGTAAATCACCCGGTGTAATATCTGCCAGTGCTTTTGCAAGATAACCGCGAAGCGGATCTAACAATTCCTGTGAATGTAATGCCTGATGATCCAACTGGGCTTTTACGGTGTCTAAGATTTCCGGATTTCTGTGTCCGCAGGTATAAATACCAAATCCGCCCAGACAGTCAATAAATTCTTCTCCATATAATCCTTCGCAGATACCGTCATGATCGCTCCACTCTAATACTGCAGAATTCGTAGAAACGGATTTCCGGTATTTTAACCAACCCGGACTTACATAGTTATCAAAATAATCTAATGTCTGTTCTGTCACTAACTTTTTGTCTGCATCCTCTAACTTGTCTGCATGAATGTACTCAATTACCTTTCCTAAATCTTTGCTTACCTGTTCAAAACTCATACTCATATCCTCCTAATAAAATCTGCTCTTTTACTGTTCGCGTAATATTTCATTTACGATAAAAAGACGGAACCTGTGTATTTCACAAGCTCCGTCGCTTCATATGCTTATAATAGACTACAAATACTGCTTTTTCAATTCACCGCATTTACCATTTTTGTGGTATTTTTTAAGTATGTGCTATGATTTCAGCACTTACTTTTCTACTACTTTACAATCCGAATCAGACAAAAACTGCACTTGTTCCATTTCCCTGAAGATTTGAAGAATGGCTCCCTTTCCTAATTCTTCTGAAAAATCACCGGCTATTGTAAGATGATACGTTGTACCAGCTTCTGTCCTTGCAGCTTCTGACAGCTCCACAATAGAAAGTCCTGCTAAAACCGCTGCATCTAACACTGTGCATAAACGCATCTCTCCTTCTTTTTCGAAAGCCTTCAGTGATACCTTTCCCTCTCCCTTCGGAAGATCAGATATTTCTTCTGCCATATCTGCTATCTTAGAATACTGGTAGGTTCTGCTGATTGCCATTATCTGTTTTAAGAACATCTGATATTCCGGCAATTTTTCCTTCTCTACACCCTTTGAACATTCTTCAATAATCTCACTTTCCCGTTCAGGTACATAAACTGCCCCGCCGGTCTCTTTCTTCACTGCGATTACCTGTGCAGACAATCCCATACGTGTAAGGAACAATTCCTTCATCTGTGCATCAATCAAATCAATTTCCTGTCTGATCTTATCTAATCCCATAAAAACTCCTATGTTAGCATGAACTTATAAATGACATCTGCAACACCATCTTCATCATTCGAACCCGTAATATAATCTGCTGCTGCTTTTACTTCTTCCTGCGCATTTGCCATGGCAACACCTAATCCTGCCATCTGTATCATGGAACGGTCATTATAACCATCTCCGCAGCAGATCATGTGTGTCCTGTCTGTTTTTAAATACTCTAACAATATTCCAAGGGAATATGCCTTATCAATATACTGAGGCATCATTTCCAGGAAAAACGGCTCCGAACGGAAAATATTCAACAGTTCTCCAAATATTTCCTTCATATGCTCCTGCTCTTTTAATACAATATCCGGTTCTCCTGTCAGCAACATCTTATTTACAGGAAAATTTACAAACTCCAAAAAGTTTTCCACTTTCCGCATTGGAAGCTGATTGATCCTGCCTTCTAACTCCATATATTCATCCGGTTCTGAGCCGAGGATGATTTCACTGTCCGTATAAGTCATAATTCCAAGTCCCGCTTTTTTAGCCTCTTTATAAATCGGCACAACCAGATTCTGCGGAATCGTCTTATCGTATACGACAGTTCCGTCTGCATAATTGATTATATGTCCGCCATTAAAAGACAATACAAATCCGCCATACACATCCAGCCGAAGCTCATCTGCTAATTTCACAACTCCCCCCGTAGGTCTGCCGGAAGCTAAAACCACTTTCTTACCGACACATTGAGCTTTCATCAAAGCATCCTTTGTCCTCGGTGTAATTATTTTTTCGGAATTTGTCAACGTTCCATCTAAATCCAGTACAATTACGTCATATGTGCTCACAGAAATACCTCATATATTTTCTCTCATGTATCAATTTCTTAAACTTTTTGTATTATAAGACGATTTCCCGGCTTCTGTCAACACAACATTTCGGTTAATAATTCAGCCGCCGCAGGCTTCCCTCTTCAAAAACATATTCCGGTGTTATTAGGGGATACACGATTGGTTTATATATGTACCAAAGTTCAACATCTGCAATTTTGGAGTAATAATTAAGATATTTGCTGCATTCATGCTTTAATGTAATGATAAGTGTCCGTCAGCAGGCATCTGTATATACATATGCCTGCTGACTACTTACCTGAAGTAATCTTTGACTTTTACAGGGTACTAAGGGCGACTCCGGCAAATATCCAGAAGAATGGTGATGTCTGTACTGTCGAGTCATTGAACAAACTTGCTATTATATAACTGATACATGCAAGATAGCAGCCAAATCCAAGTCTCATGCGTGTGGATGCCAGTCTGCCTTTATAGTAGGTTTTGCTTCCGGTTACTGTAAATATAATATAAAACAGGATGATGCAAATGACAGATATACCTCCGGTTTGTACCCATTTTGTCAGGTAATCGTTATGTGCTTTTTCTATTATGGTATTCGGATCATCGGCATATACGATTTTTCCTGCATAATCCTCCTGCGGGAAACTTTCTGCAAAGGTATCGGGGCCGCTGCCGATCAACAGGTAATCTTTTAATAAGGGAAGGGTTCTTGACCAGATATAACCACGGGCAGAACCTAAGTATTCTAATTCGTGAAAATCGACCGACGCAACCTCTGTCATAGTACTCACCTTGCCGGGGAAATTCTGATAATAATAGTTACCGTCTTCCTGTATGAATGTGAGTGTAGTTTCTGCAAGATATATCATAAACTCCGGTTGTTCTTCCTGCAGGCAGACGGCCTTGGCACCTTCTTCCATCGGGAGGGATAATACTTCTCCTTCTGCCGCCCGGATTTCTTCTCCGGTCGTTTCATTTCTGCACCAGATCTGCTGCTCTTCCATCCAAATCAAATAATCCACATCATCATAACAAATTCTGATTCCTTCCGGTGATGTTACCATACTGCTTAAAGGTTCTCTGTCATTGACATCTATCATACGGGAAAGATATTTTCCGCCGCCTGCTGCATCGAAAGCTATCAGGATCAATCCAAGGACTATGATCCCCACAGGAATGTACCAGATTTTTCTGCCCTGCCGGGACGGTCTTAAGAAAATCCCGGCAAGAACTATCGTCAGTATCAAGGTAAGTAAGGACGCTCTTGAATAGGTATACCAGGTAAGAACCAACAATAATGCCGAAGCGGCTCCATATATAATCTTCTGCCGCATCTTCACTTCTGTCAGAAACATAACAAATACAATGGCAAACAGCATACTTAATACAATTCCCGCATAATTCGGGTTGTACAAAGACAGATACACATTATTTCCGGAAAAGGTATCGCCAATTTCCCCACCATAGGTTTCATAATCTTCTGCAGACATTAACAGCTTCTGCACCCACGTGAGGTTCATCAAATCGCAGTGAAATACCTGAAAAAGCCCTATGATACCAAAGATTCCGGTAATTACAAGAATCCCATACCAGATGATCAGGTAATCCTGTTCTTCCTCCATCATCTGATAGGCATATAACGCCAGAATCAGATAGGCAATCAGCACCAGACAGCTTTCAAAGGATTCAAAATTCCCCTGTATGGACGCCGCCCTGTTCTTTGAAAAAATCGTGGATAGAATCACAAATCCTGCATATATAAATAACGGGTAAAACCATTTTAACGGCTTTATCCGATCCCGGTAAAGTCCAAAACTAAATACCAGAATTATCAATGCAAAGACAGCTACAATATCCAAAAAGTAGCTTTTGTAATAACAATAAAAATCCGTCAGTATATCGTTGGTTGAATACCAGTCATATTGGCTGTAACCGCAGCTATAAACTGCAAGATGTACAAGCAGCGGCATCACGCAGATGATAAGCAAAAGCGGTATCAGTAAATCCCACATTTTCGATGTTTTCTTCTGTGCTTTTTTCTTCACCAGACATATCCTCCTGTAATTTCTGAAGAACCTGCAGCGAGCAGCCAATCTGGTTCCTCTCCTGATTATATAAAATCTGTGCTATCAACACGCATCATCCCTAATGCATGGCACCGCAAAAATATTTCCCTGAATAAGGACTCCTATTCAGGGAAATATTGATTAGCGTTTTATTTTACTTTTACGGATTTACCGTTTGCCCAGTTATATCTTTTTTCACCTATCACATAGGTATGTCCCTTGACCGGCTTAACTTTAACATATTTGCTAACTCCGTTGGAATATTTATATGTTCCCAGCTGAAGCTTTACTGTCTTACTTCCTTTTGTCAATGTTAATGTACCTGTATAATATTTCTTTGCACTCTTATCATACACAGAAATATCACTATAGGACTTTTTCTGGCTGGTGTTATCTATGTTATAGGCATAACTCTCTATCTGCGATGCCAGAATCTGTTCACTGGTAAGTGCTTTTTTCACCTTAATTGTAATACCGCTGGTCTTTCCAGATACAGATGCAATCTTCATCACCTTAGCAGAGCGTGTGGAAGTCGGGCTATTCTTACTTGCATATACATCTAATAAACCTTTTATGTAATAATATCTCCCTGCCTGCGGAACTGCAAGCTTATTTGTTGTATTCCAGCCATCCTTTAAAAATCCGTCAAAGGTAATCTTGCTGTATAAATCTTCTGAAGGATCTGTTAATTTATAGTAATAAGCTGTTCTTTTACTGTTTAATGTAAATCCATTCTTTGTGGTAATTTTAGTAGGAATATTCTTTACCAGTTCATTTACTTCGCTCTCAAGTGATGCAACTGTCTCTGCATTGCCGAAGCTTCCTGCCTTTTCAACATTCACGATACAGCTTATTTTTTTGCTTTTGTACTTTACGGTAATCGTAGCCTTACCGGCTTTCTTAGCCGTCAGATTACCTTTGGAATCAACTGTTGCTACCGTTTTTTTACTGGAAGAATAAGTCGCCTTTAACATAGATGCGGTACCCAACGACTGAATTCCATCATCAACATAAGCATAATCACCGATATTGAATTTTTGTCCTACTTCCACGGAAATTGTCCGGGTATTCCCGGTATAGTTATAACTTTGCATTTGCCACGATAAACCCACATAGGATGCGGCCTGTGCCTCAAGGGCTGTCATTGGCAGTACTGCCACAATTGCCGGCAGTATAAATAAAATAGACAAGAACACTGACAAACGCTTTTTCATGTTTACGTTCATAACATTTCCTCCTATATTTGTACTTTAGTACTTCATCTTATTTTAGCATACTTGCTTTCTAATATGCAACAGAAAGTTCTGCTTTTATTCTCTTGTAAGGTAACAGTTCAGCCTTTCGGCTTCACTGTTACTGAATCCGTCCATTTAAAGTT
>CAYWXJ010000011.1:0-30675 GCA_964462405.1 uncultured Eubacterium sp. | reverse complement strand
AAGGAATCCATGGCGCCCATGGGCCTCCGTCAAATAAGGTATACCAGGAATTGTTGCAGGTATGGTATGCCTTCGGTCCTTCTTCCCAACAGGTTGCAACCGCACATTTTACACTCGGATATTTCTCTTTGATGTAATTAGTCAAATCCGCATCCATATAATAGGAACCTGTAGATTCCGGATAGAACCCAAATGTTTCATAAAATTTACCGAATACGTCATCTACGATGGCTTTCTTATCTTCCATGGAGAACATCCAGATACAGAAATCCTTGGTGTTATATTTCTCACGGAACTGCTCGCACGGTAATCCCAATAAGGAAAGAGAAATCTCATCGCCGTATTTCTCATGGTCTGCCTTTGCAATCTCTACTGCTTCTGCATTAAAAAGAGAAGCATAGGTCATCTGAATAGTAACCTTTAATCCGTTTTCATGTGCTAATCTCTGCTGTGTCTTGAAAATATCCAAAGATTCTGTTAATAACTTCTTATCTCCGATATCTTCTTCCTTGCCATGTCCTGTTACAGTTGCGGAATACTCCGGAACCATTTCTGGACGATGAATAATGTTTACAACAAATTTGTCCATCGCTTTTCTCCTTTTTTATGTCTTACCGGAACAAAAATATATGTACTGTTTATAATTCCGGCTGGTTTCGTTGTGTTGCGCAGGGTGTACTGTACGCTTTTGCGCAATCGGTTGTTCTGTGATTGTAGTATAACAGGAGATTGTTTTGGTGTCAATGATATTTTCCACAGTTTTTAAAGTATTTTTGGGGTAGATTTTTACAGGCCTGAAAAAACACCGGAAAAATACAAAAGCAATCAGAACAACCGGTATCTCTACTAGTTCCAACGGCTCCGGCATATCCCGGGCAGCCCTCCTCAACAACATAGTCAGCAGGGCCGCCGTCCGCCCCTGCATCATTTCGTAGATTCCCTCAATATCACCTGATACCCCAGCGTAGTCGTTTTATGGATTTTTCTTCCTTCAATCGCATCCATAAGTTCCCTGCATGCCACCATACCAAGCTCCTTCTCATCAAAGGACAGCGAAGTAATAGAAGGAATATTATTCTCCAACACAGAACTGTTATAAAAAGAAGCCACTTTAATATCCTTCGGCACCCGTACATGCTCTGTACGAAGCTTCTTAAGTACACTTCCGCAAAGAGCATCATCCATGGATATGATACATTCCGCTCCTTTATTTAAAATTTCCTCCACCCTCTGATCTAACAGCACCGGATGATTCATTCCTAAATAGATCAAATCCTCCGCCACCGGAACATCATTTTCCTGAAAGGCTTCTAAATAGCCGCTTAAACGTTTTTGCGTAACAACATGATTCTCATCGCCGCCGATTAAAGCTATTTTTGTCATCTTCTTCATCAGTAAAATCGATGTCAGCTCTTTGCACGCATTTTTGTGATCCTGGTCCACCTGAATCGCCTGTTCTACGTTGGTGCTTCCGATGGTCACAAAAGGAAGCCTCCTCTTTGAAAGCGTCTTTGCCTGTTTGTCGTCTACGAAGGTACGCATCAGAATCACACCGTCTACCTTGCGGTTTGTCACAATTCTCTCTAATTGGGAGGTGTCCTCCGGCTTGCTGATGGTCAGCAAAATATCATAATCCATCGTTGCCGCAATTTCCTGGATTCCAAACAGACAACTCTGGAAAAACGGAAGATCAATGATGTCATACTCTGCCGGCATCATGACACCAATGTTGAAGGTTTTCGATTGCGCAAGGCTCTTTGCGATTACATTCGGGGTATAATTATGTTCTTCAATGTAAGCAAGTACCTTTTCCCTTGTCTCTGCTCCGATTCTTCCTTTGCCGGAAATCGCCCTGGAAACTGTGGTTTTTGATACGCCTAAGGCTTCTGCCACATCTGATATGGTAATATTCTTCACTTCCATCTCCTGTACCGGAATGTTTGGGAAAATCATTATACCGGATTCCTGTTATTGATTGCACCTGTTGCGCAAAATAATCCCAAAAAAGGCGCAATCGGTTGTTCTTATTATTAAGATAACAGGATTCCAAAAAATCGTCAATAGTTTTTTAGCGTTCTTCTCTTCCTATATACTCCCGTTTTTTCACAAGGCTCTTGTATGCAGGACGGATAATTTTATCCGTTGACACCAACTCTTCTAACCTGTGGGCGCTCCAGCCTGCGATCCTTGCAATGGCAAATAGCGGGGTAAAAAGCTCTACCGGGATTCCTAGCATATCATAGACAAAGCCGCTGTAGAAATCCACATTCGGGCTGACTCCTTTAAAGATTTTGCGTTCTTGGGCTATCAACTGCGGGGCAATGGTTTCAATATTATTATACAATGCCATATCCTCTTCCCTGCCCTTTGCTTTTGCTAACCGCTCTACAAACTCTTTAAAAATCACTTCTCTCGGGTCAGAAAGGGAATAAACTGCATGTCCCATACCATAAATCAGTCCTTTTTTATCAAAAGCACGCTTATTTAAAATATCATCTAAGTAACTGCGGATTCCTTCTGCATCATTTCCACCCGATACATGGGAACGAATATCTTCCATCATTTTCATGACCATAATATTCGCGCCGCCGTGCTTTTTCCCTTTTAAAGAAGAAAGAGCTGCAGCAATGGCAGAGTAGGTATCTGAACCGGATGAGGTAACTACCCTTGTGGTAAAGGTAGAATTGTTTCCGCCGCCGTGTTCCATATGCAAAAGCAGCGCGACATCTAACACCATTGCTTCTAACTGTGTATACTGCATATCCGGTCTTAGCATCCGAAGGAAATTCTCTGCAATGGAAAGCTTTGGATCTGGTCTGTGAATATACATGCTTCCGTCTTTCTCGTAGTGATTGTATGCATGATAGGCATAAACTGCGAGCATTGGAAAAATCGCAATTAACTGGATACACTGGCGCAGCACATTTTCAATGCTAAGATCTGCCGTATCCTTATCATAAGAAGAAAGTGTCAGCACACTTCTTGTCATGGAATTCATAATATCATAGCTTGGCGCTTTCATAATGACATCTCTGGTAAAATTCGTCGGCATTTCCATACTGTCTGCAAGCACACTGCGAAATTCCAGCAACTGTTTCTCATCCGGCAGCTCTCCAAAAAGCAGAAGATAAGCTCCCTCCTCAAAAATAAACCGTTTGCCCGTACTCCCCTTTACGAGTTCCTTCACATCATAACCGCGGTACAAAAGCTGGCCTTCACAGGGAACCTCCCCTTCATCGGTCATTTCAAATGATTTAATATGTGAAATATTCGTAAGACCGGTGATGACCCCTTTGCCGTTTTCATCGCGCAATCCGCGTTTCACACCGTATTTCTGATATAATTCCTTGTCAATGGCATCACTTTTGACACATAATCCCTGCTGTTTTTTTGCATATTCTAATGCATGATTTAAATCTCCCATTGATGTCACCTGTCCTTTCCTGTCTTTAGTTTCCTGATGAACTTTTAGTGCAAAAAATTTTAGTTAGTATAATCTTTCCAATTCCCGGCTGACATTATTCTGCATTTTATAAAAGACTTTCTTTATCATCTCTTTTTCCTGCTCTGTCACATTATAAAACAAAATCTCCCTGCATTCATAATGTATCTTCATAAACTCTTCTACCACCTGCTTCGCTGCATCCGTCGGACAAATATGAATGATCCGGTGGTCTTCTTTGTCTTCTTCTAAACGAATGAATCCCTTAGACCGGAGATTCTCCACCGATTTGGAAATATGCGCTTTTGAAATATGCTTGCGCTTCATAATATCCTTTGCCGTGTCCTGCTTCTTTTCGTTGGAAAGACAGGCAAGAATCTCAAGCTCTACCTCTCTGAGTGCGTATTTCACCATCAGCGGTTCTGACTTCTTCTCTAACAAACGCTTCAACTGCGTACCTAAAATAATTGTTTCATATTCTTGATAATGGCTCTCCTGCATATCCTGACGATACTCCTTTGCCATAATTAGTTCACCAGTGAACTTAATTCAGTATACTACGATTCCAAATACTTGTCAATCTGTTTTATCTCTTTTCGGTTTTCGTTCCCAAGCTTCTCAAAGATATGGGTAATATGCTTTTTTTTCCTGTGAAAAAGCACATGGAACAGCAATCCGGTAACAGTTCAGCCTTTCGGCTTCACTGTTACTGAATCCGTCCATTTAAAGTTGCCTACGGCAAGGGGCGGATTCACGCTCGGAAAAATCTACATATTCTTACGGGCTTTGCAGCAAGTGCAAAGTCCTACGCTGAACTGTTACGCAATCCGTACAAAATCGGGCGAAGCCCGCTCGAAAAACCACCCCGGGTAGTATATGATAGAATTTTGCACAATTTATTTTCCATGATTTCCCTTATTTCTTAAGAAATTCATAATTTTTATAAAATAAATCAAAAGAGGATTGTAGCAAAAAAATACCTGTGCTATAATTCTTTTCAATGAGCATAATAGTTATTAATAGAAATAAATATGAAGGGTGATATTGTGAAATTTGTAAAAGTAAAAGAACCTGCCTTTAAGAAAAACGCAACCGGATTTTTTCTAAAATATAAACACAGTCTGCTTCTGCTGTATCTGTTGATTTATTTTCCTTGGTTTGCACACCTTGAAAAAACAGTTACCAAACGATTCCATGTAATACATATGGCAATAGATGATAAGATTCCTTTTATCGAATATTTTATCGTGCCGTATCTTTTATGGTTTGCCTATGTAGCCGTGGCTGTGTTGTATTTCTTATTTAAAAATAAGAATGAATATTACAGACTCTGCGCATTCTTATTTACGGGGATGACCGTTTTTCTGATTATTTCCACGATCTATCCAAACGGACATTACTTACGTCCGGTAAACTTTGAACGGGATAATATTTTTGTAGATATGGTCTGTGCCCTATATAAGACGGATACCTCCACGAATTTGTTTCCGAGTATCCATGTATATAACTCCATCGGTGTAAATATCGCTGTCTGGCACAGTGAGAATTTCAAGAAGAATAAGAACGTGCGATATGGTTCTGCCATTCTTATGGTAAGTATTATTTTATCCACGGTGTTTTTAAAACAGCATTCTGTTTTTGATGTTATTACCGGAGTTGTTCTTTCTGTATTTATGTATACTCTGGTATACTCTAAGAGTCCTCTTCATGTGGGCAGCTCTAAAACCTCTTTGGAGGAACGCATCAGTATTTAATATGAAATCTGTAAAAAAAGCTGCTATGGCAATTTGCGATAGCAGCTTTTTTTATCTTTTCTATATTGCATGACGGCTTCCTTGTTTCTTTATATTATTTGCTCTTTGTACCGCGAGCATACAGCTTCGTATAATGCTTGAAGAATACTGATAAAATTGTGTATATTTGTTACGGCTCCTCTAAGTGACTACTCTCTTAACTTTGCTATCTCATCTAACCATATCCGCGCACAGGCATCTGACGGCATCCGCAGATCGCCTCTCGGTGATACTGCAATGGTTCCCACCTTCGGTCCATCCGGCAGACAGGAGCGTTTGAACTGCTGTGAAAAAAAACGGCGGTAATAGTTATTCAGCCAGCGGTAAATGACTTCTTCTTCATAAACACCCTCAAATGCCTTCAATGCCAGACGATAGATCTTCTTCGGCGGATACCCAAAGCGCAGCATATAATATAAGAAGAAATCATGCAGCTCATAGGGACCCACAATATCCTCCGTCTTCTGGGAAATCTGACCGTCCTCCGGCGGAAGAAGCTCCGGGCTTACCGGGGTGTCCAAAACATCCAGCAAAACTTTACTTAAGGCTTCATCTTCGCAGGTATCCGCATAATAGCGTACCAGATGGCGCACTAAGGTCTTTGGTACGGAGGAATTGACCCCGTACATAGACATATGGTCGCCGTTATAGGTTGCCCAGCCTAACGCAAGCTCTGACATATCTCCGGTTCCGATGACCATACCGTTTTCTTTATTGGCAATATCCATCAGTATCTGCGTACGCTCTCTCGCCTGACAGTTTTCGTAGGTAACATCATGAACGGACGAATCCTGCCCAATATCCTTAAAATGCACATTCACCGCTTCTTTGATGGAAACCTCCATAAAGTCCGCGCCAAGGCTCTTTATCATACTTACGGCATTGGTATAGGTTCTGTCTGTCGTTCCGAATCCAGGCATAGTAACGGCTTTGATGCCTGTTCTGTCTAAGCCTAAGCTGTCAAAGGCACGTACTGTTACAAGCAAAGCTAAAGTGGAATCTAAACCGCCGGAAATGCCGACTACGGCGCATTTACTGTTCGTATGCTTCAAACGCTGCCGAAGTCCCATTGCCTGAATGGTAAGGATTTCATCACAGCGTTTCTCTCTTTCTTCTTTTTTCCCCGGAACAAAGGGTGCCGGGTCGATAAAACGAGTCAGTTCGGTGTCTTCTATTTCTAAGGAAAATTCAACTTCCTCATACTCCTCTGCCTGCTCCTTTAGCTGAAATGTGGTATTGCGTCTGCGCTCTTCTGTCAGCTTTCGTATATCGATCTCGGTGCAGATGGTCTCATTTTCAAAACGCTTCGACTCTGCTAACAGAGTGCCGTTCTCTGCAACGAGATTGTGGGAGGAATAAACCACATCCTGGGTAGATTCTCCATTCCCGGCGCTGGCATAGATGTATCCGCAGAGAAGCCTTGCAGACTGCCCGGTTACTAAATCCCTTCTGTATGCAGCCTTTCCGGTGGTTTCATCACTCGCGGATAGATTTACAATCATTGTCGCACCGGATAATGCATGGGCAATGCTCGGCGGATCCGCCGCCCATAAATCCTCACAAATTTCTGCTCCAATGACAAGCTCCCTCATGGTATCACAGACAAACAGCAGCCTGCTTCCCATGGGAATCTGCTCGTCCCCGATGTCCACATATACGGTTTCTTCCATTCCCTTTGTGAAATGGCGTGCCTCATAAAATTCATTATAATTCGGCAGATATGTCTTTGGCACCAATCCTAAAATCTCGCCATTGCTTACCGCGGCAGCTACATTGTAGAGCTTTCCCTTATAAGAAAACGGAAGTCCCACAAATACGATGGCATCTGTATCTTCTGTACATTCTGCAATCTTCTTTAAGCCCTTCACCGCATCGGCAAGCAGCAGCTCCTGTAAAAACAGATCACCGCAGGAATAACCGGTTACGCAAAGCTCCGGGAATACCATTACTTTTGCCCCGGCTTTGCTGCATTTTTTGATTTTCTCACAGATCTGCTCCGTATTGTATTTTGTGTCTGCCACCTGAATATCCGGTGTAATGGCAGCTACCTTGATATATCCGTCTTTCACTTTCTGATCTCCTTTAATTCCTCTGTGCAAAATTTATAGTCCGTATTACAGAAATGGCATTTCACTTCAATTCCCTCTCCGTCTGCAATCATTTCATCTAAGTCTTTTTTCCCGATCGTAGCTAAAGATTTTGCAATCCGTTCTTTCGAACAGTCACAGCGGAACTTTGCAGGAATCGTATCCGTTACCTCGAATGTGATGTCACCTAACACTTCCTTTAATAGCTGTTCCGGTGTATCCCCCTTTTCTAATAATGCGGTAACGGAAGTGATACCTGCAATCTGCTTTTCTAATGCTTCAATGGTTTCTTCCTCCGTAAAGGGCATAAGCTGGATAATAAACCCGCCTGCCTGTTTGACGGTATTGTCTTTGTTCATGAGGACACCAAGCCCTACCGAGGAGGGAATCTGCTCTGAGGTTGCAAAATAATAGGTCAAATCGTCTGCAATTTCTCCGGTCTGCAGTGCAATCTGTCCCACATACGGCTCCTTCATACCTAAATCTTTGATGACGCTCATGACGCCAAGCCCCAAAGCTCCGCCTACATCAAGCTTCCCCTGTGCATTCGGCGGCAGTATGACGTCTGCTACCTCAGGGTAACCCTTTACGTTGCCCATGGAATCTGCGGTTACCGTAAGTGCTTTTGCAGGACCGCTTCCTTGTATCTGAATGGTCAAAAGGTCCTTTTCCCCCTTCATCATGGTTCCCATCATCACTGCCCCGGATAAGAGCCTTCCGAGTGCTGCTGTCATTATGGGACTTGTATTATGGTGAACTCTTGCGGTCTCTACCAGTTCTTTTGATGTAATGGCAAAGGCGCGTATCTGACCGTTTGCTGCCGTTGCTCTTACTATATAATCTGACATATTATGCCTCCTTTTGCTTTGTACATTCTCTCGCTATGAAATAGACCCGTTCGCAATTCTCCCCCGGCGCCGCAAAGGTATCTTCTCCGAAGCAGGCTACATATTCCATTCCGGAGCGTTTGATCAACTCTTTGATCTTTTTAAGTTCATATCCCCGCTGGTAGTGGGTTTCTTCGTATTTCCGATACCTGCCGTCTTCTTCTTTGATAAACAGGGTCAAATCATATTCATTGATCTGTTCTTCTTCATCATAGTAGTTGTCCCAGATAAAGCTGCCTTCTTCCCGGTTCTCACAGATGGTCGTCTCTCCTAAAACTTCTCTGTATTTATATAGGGTGTTCAAATCAAATATAAAAATACCGCCGGGGTCTAAATAATTATTGACAAGTGAAAATACGGTAAGCAGTTCCTCTTCCTCCGTAATGTAATTGATGGAATCACAAATACTCACAACCGCCCTTACCGTGCCATAAAGCTCAAATTCCCGCATATCCTGATTGAGATATAAAATACCGGAATCCTCCATTTCCTGTGCCCTGGCAATTCCAAGCATCTCTTCAGAAAGGTCTACACCAATCATATCATAGCCCGCCTTTGCTAAAAGTCTGGTTATCTTCCCGGTTCCACAGCCTAAATCCAGAACAAGACCGTCATTGATATTATTTTCCCGCAATATCTGTATCAGATACCGGCTCCACGCTTCATAAGGTACATTATCCATGAAAAGGTCATATACCTCTGCAAATCCGCTGTACGCTTCCTCTGCTGCCGTACGAATGACCATCTTTCCCATATCTTCACTAACCTTTCTTTGTATTCTCCCTATTATTATACGCATTTTTCTTCTGTCACTCAATGCTAATTTCACTTGAATATTTCCCTGTGCTCCCTTATACTAAATTTAATTATAATTTTTAGGAGTACACAATGCAGGATAATTATGAACATTATATATCAAGAAATATCAAAAGCCTATACCGCAGACGTTTGATCGGACCTTTCCTTTATCTTATATTTGCTGCAATACTCTGGATTATGCTTCCGATTACTTCCGTAATATTTCCTGCGGAGCTTTTTAAGATTTCAGACATGGGCGGGCTGTATAACCAGAAAGAGGTCTTTGTATCCGCTTCTTTAAACGACCTGAAATTTACGGGTTATACGAAAACACGTTTTAATCGGACGGCAGGCTATTTTTACTATATGGACAATCCTGATGAACAAGAATGCTGCATTGTCCTTCTTTCTCCGACCACTTGTGAACAGGGGCTTCCTGAAATTGAACAGGTCCGGATCCGCGGAAAGATTCTTCCTGCAGATGCAAATTACAATGCCCTGCTTGCAAATCTCTCCGCTGATTTGTCCTGGACAGATTCCGGTATCCATTCTAAGGTCACTCCTTATTATTTAAGTGAACCGGATTTCAAATATGGCTTTGCCCTGCTGTTGTTTGCAGTTCTGACAGGCAGCAGCATATTTTCCATTGTGTCTGTCTTTTTATGTATTTTATATATTATAAGACCGGATTTTTCACCGCCGTGCCAAATGCTTGGACACTTTGGAAAGCCAAAGGAACTGTTAGCCTTAGCGGAAGAAGAGCTTGCGACTTTACCGCAGCTTGCGACAGAAGATATGTTTATTACGGAACACTTTTTTATCGAAACCTCCAAATACGGAATTGCGATTGTTCCGATTCAGGAAATTATCTGGATTTATAAGCATTCTACCTTACATAAGCTGTTCTGGTATCATTTTAGTATTTCTTATACATTAAATATTACGGCGAATAAGCGTGTGTATATCCATTGTCCGAAGAATATCAAATCGGATATTGACGGTATCATAGACTATCTGTCAGAAGCGAATCACGATATTTTAGTGGGATTCAGCGAAGAAAACCGGCAGAAGATTCATGCGATCCAGGGAGATCCCTTTCATTTTGAGAAACTGATTGCATTTATGAAGAGAAGGATTTGACCAAAAAACTGCAGGACCTGCCACTGGCAGCTCCCTCCGGATGCTTCGGCACAGTATAACACAAGCGGCAGAAATTTTCTGCCGCTTGTGTTAAAATTATATAATCCTAAAATAACTCTTTGATCTTATCTACGATTGTCTGCAGCAATTCTCTGATCTTCGCCCAGAATCCGCCGTCTGCAGTAGAAATCTTCTCATAAATAGACTGTGCCGCATTGAGCAGACCGTCTAAATCCAAATCCAGTTCACTGATTTTCTGCATCAGCTTAACAACTTCCTGTATTTCCTCTTCTGTTAAAGTAATATCGAACTTCTCACAGCCTTCTGCGATTGCTTCTCTGATCTCATTTTCATCGCTGAGGTCATGCTCTACAACTGCCTGCTTTACATAGGCAATCATACTTTCAACTTCATCGGAATCTGCTCCGTTTGCCTCTAAGGCACCGGTTACGACTAATTCGTTCAACGCAGCGTCTATATTCTCTTCATCAATTTCATCTCCGGTCATTTCTGTGTAAGCTTTAAATACGCCTACTAATGCCGCTGTTCCGGAAATCGGGAACGGTGCTGCCACGATAATGTCTGCATTCCGGATTCCTGCGGTTGCAAGCGCATTCTTATACATACCTACGGTACAGTAAGAGATATTATTTGTGGAAATATTGATTCCATTGCCATCTTCACGCTCTATGATAACCACAGAGGATAAAGACTTCGTACCGATCTTGCTGCTGTCAATATATGCATCTAAGTACTTATGCTCTTCCTCATTGTTGACATATACCACATCATAGTCAGATAACTTTCCTGCATCAATTCCCATCAGGGCAAGTACGGCAGCCTGCTGCTCCGGTGTCAGGTTCGCACCTAACGCAAGATATGGTCTGTCATTCTTCTTAATCTCTACCTTGTCATCATTCTTGTCTTCTTCAACTGTGACAGTTCCGGCTACTTCTGTGTCTACGGTAACCGTTCCGGCAATCTCTTTACTCTCCGTATCTGCATTTGCTGCGGAGTCTGTCTGTGATGCATCTGCAGTCCCTGCAGAATCGGTCTGCGATGTATCTGCTGCAGAACCTGACTGTGATGCATCTGCCGAACCTGACTGTGATGCATCCGTGCTGTCTGCTGAAGCTTCCGGTGCCAAAGCCGCTGTATCTTCTGTACCTTGATTTGCATCCTGTCCTGCTGCCTTCGACGCCTCCCCTGCTAAAACCTCATCATCTGCAGGCGTAGTATCTGCCGCCGTATTGGCTGCTGTGGCTGCATCCACCGATTCGTCTGCTGTGGTTGCAGTTACCGTTGCTGCCGATCCTAAGACCATTGTTAATGTCAATATTATACTGATTATTCGTGTCCATCTTTTCTTCATAATGAAAAAACCTCCTCTCACTGAACGCATTCATTCTTACACAAATCCTGCACTTTGTCAAAGGAATTATAAATACTTAAGATTTATTTTATAATTATAAAATTATGTTGTTTTTCTGACACACATCCATGCATAGATCTCTTCATATACATCTTTACGATTTAGTTCATTTAAAATCTCATGTCTGTCATCTTCATAAAGCTTCCAGGTAATGTCTAAAAGCCCGGCAGCTTCATACTGTTTGTAGGCTTTCTTCACCCCGACGCCCATATCTCCTACCGGGTCTTTATCTCCGGATATTAAAAACAGCGGAAGCTTCTTTGGTATTTTTGCGATATTTTCCGGCTGATTGTCATAATATACAGCCTCCATCAAACCGTAATAACCATTTACCGTAAAATCAAACCGGCATTTCGGATCTCTGCAATACTTCTCTACCAACTGCAAATCCTTTGTCAGCCAGTTATTCCCAATATCCTTTCCGGTCAGATCATACTGCTGATAAGGACCCATATAAGACATACGCTTAACCAGGCGGCTCTTATAATGCCAGCCCTTTGTCTTTCCTAAAAATCTGCAGATCTTCATTCCAAGTTTCATGGCTGCATCCGGCATACTTCCGGTTCCGACAATAATCACTCCCCTTAAATGATCATTGTGCAGCGTTATATACTTCCGCAGCATATAAGAGCCCATACTGTGTCCGAGCATAAAATAAGGAATATTCGGATTCTCCTTCTGTACTATGGTTCGCAATGTATGCATATCACAGATCAGTGTATCACTGGGTGACTGCTCTGTAAAAAATCCATATGCGTTCTCATCATATACCGATTCCCCATGTCCAAGATGGTCATGCCCCACTACCAAAAATCCTCTGTCGGTTAAAAATCCCGCAAATTCCTGATAGCGTTCAATATACTCCTGCATTCCGTGGGTAATCTGCAGAATGGCTGTCCACTCTCTTGTATCCGGCATCCATTTTACAGCATGAATCTGTGTTTTCTTATCTGCAGATAAAAATCCGAAATCCTCTTTTATCATCAGCATATCCTCCTATAAAGCTTTTCCATAGAACAGTGACAGTCTTTCTTCTAACTCTCCTGTTGCCTTCCTGCTGTCCGTATGATTCTGCTGAATAAACTCCATCTGTTCTAAGATTGACTGATACTTTGCATCTTTTTCCTGCAGGCTCTCTTCGATTTCTTTTACCAGCTTCTGCTGAATACTCACCTGCTCTGCTAAATTCATTTCCGTACTATTTTCTTCTATCTGAAATACATCTGCTGCCTGCAGTGCCTGCTTTGTCTTCTGCTGAATTTTTTCGAATTGCTGCTGACAGGTTTCGCTTTGATATAATTCTTCTGCTGTCTTTAACTGTTCCTGCAGGGTATCCAGCCTGCCCATATACGCTTCTGATAGTTCCCGTACATTTTCCGCTGCCTGTAAAAAACCAATTCCTGTCTCTCCGAGTCTTCCCGCTTCTACCGCTGCATTTAAAGCAAGCGCAGCCATATTTTTTGCGGCCTTCTGCAGTTCCCTCAGCTCATCAAAGGACTGCTGCAGTACCTGGGTGCCCTTCTCTTTCCTCTCCTGTTTTTCTGTGCTGATTTCTGCAAATAATCCTTCCGTTTCCTGCAAAACTGCAGCTATTTTCTTTCCCTCGCTAAGGAGCTGTTCCTGCCTTGCAGCTTCCTGGTTCCACTGACTGCCTGTTACTTCCATCTGACTTAATCCGGAGGCTAAATCGACAGCCTGCCCTGCAATCGTCTCCGCACTGTCTTTTTCCTCCTTCATAATATCTATCAAACGGTTCATTCCCTGATCCATCTGCAGATTCAGTGTCTCTAAATCCGCAAATATCTCCTCCGTAAATACTTTGGTCTGTTGAATATCCTCTGAAATCCGACGGTATCTCTTTTGTACGATTTCAAGCTCCTGTATTTTATCTTCTGCTTCTTTTATCTTCTTTCCACCAAACATTTTTCTCTCCTGTAATGATCCGCAACTGAAGCTGCTTTATAGTTCACGACGTTCTTATATAATTTTACCTTTTTTAGACCTGTTTAGCAATAATTAGAAATTACAAACTGAATTTCTTCTCTTCCCATATAACTGTTTATTTCCGGATAGTATACCATGGAAATAGCTTCCCGTCCTTCCAGATAACGCATCATATCTTCTGCATCCCCGAAATAAACCGCCGGATAAGAGCTTCCGGAAGCATCCTGAATGGTAAGCTTTACCACATTCCGATTCTTTCCCACAATTCTTTTCTCCCGGATGCGGATATTCTTATCTGCAAATACAGGCTTTTGATTTCCCTTTCCGAAGGGTTCTAAGATTCTTAATTCCTTAACAAGTGCCTCTGTCACATAAGAAAGAGGCATCGGTACATCAATGTGTATTTTCGGAATAAAGTCTTCCTCTGTCAATGAGGCGTTCTCATTCATTTTCGCAGCAAACACCTCTACATTTTCTTCCGGCATGGAAAGTCCTGCTGCCATGGGATGTCCGCCGAATTTTGTAAATAACTCCTGGCATTTACACAATTCCTCATACATAGAATAGGCTTCTATGGAACGCCCGGAGCCTTTGACCCCTTCCTCTGACTTTGTCAATACAAATACAGGATGGTTGTACTGCTCACGGATTCTTCCCGCCACGATTCCTGCAAGGCTTTCATGCAGATCCGGAAGATATACCACTATTACCTTCTGTGCTTCTAACTGCTGTTCCCTGATAATTTCTGCAGCCTCCTTCAGCCCTTCTGTGGTCATCCGTTTCCGCTCTTCATTCAAATCCGCTAACTCTGCCGCAAGAACTGCCGCATCTGCTTCCTTTTCTGCTAATAACAGTTTTAAAGAACGGACTGCGGTATCTAACCTGCCGCTGGCATTGATGCAAGGGCCTAAGACAAAGCCTAAATGATATGCACTTAAACGCTCCGGTAATACTTCTTTTTGCTGCATTAATGCCTTTAATCCCGGATTTTTCGTGTGGCGCATCTGCTCCAGCCCATGTTTTACGATGATTCTGTTCTCATCAATGAGGTCCATTACATCCCCTACCGTTGCAAATGCCGCATTTTCCAAGAATTCCATCGCTTCTTCCGCTGAAATTCCACTGGCTTCATACAAAGCCTGCACCACCTTCCATGCCACAACTGCACCGCAGATTCCTGCAAACGGATAGGTACATTCCTCCTGCTTTGGATTGACAATGGCATCTGCCTGACTGCTTCGATAGGTACGAATCCCGTTTTCCTCTGTATAGGGAATGTCATGATGGTCTGTCACCAACACGGTAAGCCCCAGCTCCTTTGCATATGCAATGGCTTCCACTGCTGCAATTCCGTTGTCGCAGGTGATAATGGTATCTGCCCCGTCTTCCTTTGCTCTTGCAATCAAGCTCTCATTGATTCCATAACCGTCCTTCATACGGTCGGGAATTGCCGCTGTCACGATGCCGCCTGCACGTTTGATTCCCTTTAACAGAATATATGTGGACTGGATTCCGTCAATATCATAATCTCCGATAATCCGGATGGACTTCTTTTTGCGAATCTTTGTCCGCAAAATTTCTACCAGCTTATCCATATCCTTCATCAAATGGGGAGAATATAATTCCGATAAGTCGGGATTCAGATATTTTGCAATCGCTGTATCTTCTGTAATATCCCTGTTGCGTATAATACGGGCGGTTACCTGGTCGATTCCATATCTTTCCCCGATCGCCCGAAAATCTGCTTTTTTCCCCGCAACAAACCATTTCTCTTTTTGTATTGCCATAAAATTTCTTCCTAATCTACTCGTATTTTACCCTGCTGTATGGCTTTTATTTTATCATAGGAAATTCATTTCGAAAAGCCTTGAGTGCGGTTTTATTTTCCGCTCCCAAGGCTTTTTTGCATTCTTTAATATAGTTCTGCAATTCTGGTAACTGCCACATAAATTTCTGAAATCTTATACCAGGTAGAATAATCCACAACTCCCGTCACCGGAAGACCAAAGATCGACTGGAACTTCGCAACAGCGGCTTCGGTCGCCGGACCATAAATGCCATCTGCAGCTATGGCAGGGATTGCAGGATATGCTCTGGAAATTCTCGTCAACTGAGACTGCATCTGTCTGACCTTCTCTCCTCTCGAACCGATGGACAGATCGACTCTCGGCCAGGAAGCCGGAATCCCCGCTATTTCGTCCGCTTCGTTGACATACATATCGCTGCCATAATAATACCGCAGGATTTCAATGAAGCTGTATCCCTGGTCACCAAGGCTCTTAGAACCCCACTGGCTCAGCCAGTTCGGGCAGCTTACCCGCTGTCCGTCACAATACTGGGTCAGAATCGGCTGTTTCACATTAGGTCTTGAGAGATAGCTTTGGAATATCTCATCTACGACTCTTGAGATATTCTCAAATATATTCCTGCCGTAAACCCATTTATGGTCAAATGCTGTGGATGAGGTGATGGTGAAGTCATATCCTTTGTTGCGATACCACTCCGTAAACACCCGGTTCAAGGTAAATGACATAATTGCTAAAATATTCGCCCGCAGCGTAGCATCCGGCCAGGTCGCATAAATTTCACTGGAAGCGACATTTTTTATATAATCCTTATAAGTCACATAATAATCCCTTGCCGTACTGTCGGAGGGTGCGCCGTCGTGTACAATGACATATTCGGGAACTACCACCCTGCTGAGTACAATTTCTCCTGTTTCTTCCATCGGCTTAATCTCTGCTTCCGGAATCTTCGGCGGAAAGTTGCCGAATAAGGTATTTGCCGGAATTACAATATTATTTACCGGATTTAACTCTGCTTCCTCTGGCACTAACCGGACTCTTTGAACGGACATTTCACCGGGAAGCACCTGTATACCGGAAATATTGACAGGAATATAGCCTTTTGCTGAAACCTGAACGGTATATTCCGCATAGGGCTGCTGCTCCGAAGGCTCCATACTAAATTCCAGAGGCGGCGTCCGAAGCTCTACCTGCTCTGTCTGACCGGATGCGTCGGTAGATACTTCCTCGATGGTACTCCCCGGCTCTCCTGTATAGGAAATTGTCACCTGCGCATCTTCAATGGGAAGTCTGCCGGAGGGTGTTTCTACATTTACCTGCAGACTTCCTTCATCTGTTGTATCATTTTGCAGATACCTGATATTTTGTTTGGACATAAATGTTCCTCATAATGCTTCTCAGTCATAGTATATGCAAATATTTTGTTCCTGTACCCTATATTTTCCAAAAAAACATACAAAACCTGCTGTCGGCGAACAGTTCATGCTTCCATGGCACAAAAAAACGAATCCCATTTCTGAAATTCGTTTATCAGAGCGATAGACGGGGCTCGAACCCGCGGTCTCGACCTTGGCAAGGTCGCGCGTTACCAACTACGCCACTATCGCATTTATGAACTTTTGTGCTTTATCTTCCGTACCTTTCAAGCACAATATATATGATACAAGATGAATTGTGTTTTGTCAATATATTTTTTGAAAAATTTCAAAAATTTTGTTATATCGATATTTTTCAGAAGCGGAAATGCCCGTCCGCAGGCATTTTTAAGGTATATAGCGATACCCTACTCCATATACCGTTTCAATCCGTTTTTTCCCGCCGGATACCTTTTCTAACTTCTTTCGAATCTGTTTGATATAATTATCAATATTCCTGTCATATCCCTCATACATATCCGGAAAGGCACCTTCGAGCAGCTCCATTCTCGATACCGCCCTTCCTGGACTGTTCATCATATAGGAAAGTATTCTGTATTCATTCGGAGTAAAGTGAATATCCCAATTCAATTTTTTAATATCTTCTGTTTCTCTTCTTATATCTCTTAAAATCCGCAAAATTCTTGCTCTTGCAATTTTCGGGCTGACCGGATACACCATATAATCCTCAGCTCCCATGGCAAACGCCTCTAAGATTTTCTCTTCTCTGCATTCTTTTGATACAACAAGGAAAGGAATTTCCAAAAAAATCCCTTTCCTTATATCTTCTATGGGAAAATCTGTCACAATAAGCTGTATATCCGGGACAAATTCTCCTTTTTCTAAAATACTGACATCGTCCTTTTTACAAAGAATTTTCAGTTTTTTCACCCATTCTTTTTCCTGTCCGAGAATCAGTATCTTCAAACTAAGCACCTGCCCTTAAAATCATCTGTCTCTTTTAAGTATGGCAGTCCCCGGCCTTTTCTATACGATTCTGCGTACAGAAAGTATCGTACGATAATTTGCATTGGACACTTTAATACCAGTTTTTGCAGAGCTTGCATGAACAATCTGTCCATTACCAATATAAATACCGATATGTCCGGAATAGGATACTAAATCTCCGGGAAGGGCATTTCCGATTCCGCCGACATTTGTTCCGCATTTTCCCTGCTCACTGGAAGTTCGCGGAAGACTGATTCCGAAATGCTTATAAACACTCATAACAAATCCGGAGCAATCCGCACCATTCGTAAGGCTTGTCCCGCCATAGACATATGGATTTCCCACGAACTGAAGTGCATAATTAGCAATGCTCTGTCCTAATCCCGATGATGTGGAAGCCTGTGCTGTTCCGCTGCTGCCTGAAGCTGCTGCCTGGCTTTGTCCTCTGTTGCTATTTGCTGATGATGCACCTGCAGAGGTTCCTGCGGACTGGCTGGAGTTTGCAGACTGCCGTCTGGCTTCTTCTGCAGCCCGTGCTGCCTCTTCTGCCGCTAAACGCTCCTCTTCTTCCTTACGAAGTCTTGCTTCCTCTTCTTCTCTGGATTCCGCCACCTGATGAACGGTATAAACTTCTACATATTCAGTTGACACATAACCTTCTGCTTCTTCAGAAGCAACCTTTACCCAGCCTTCCACTTCTTCCTGTACAGAAAGTACATCCTCCCGGGGCAGAAGTCCAACGGTTCTGGATTCTGTTGTAGCTTCTTCACGCACACGAAGGGTAACTGCCTCTACCTTTGCCTGACGCTCTCCGACCTCATCGGCCTTCGCTGCTCCTTCTTCGCCGCGAAGAGCGTATTCCGCTTTGATATACCCCTCCACTGTTCCGGAGGAAATTTTTAACCACTCGCCTTCTTCTCCGATGATCTCACCTACAGAATTATTATAAAGCTTTCCGACAATTTCTCCTTCTAATCCCGGCTGGTTACGGACATTGATATAGGAGTTTACCTGGGCAACCGCAAGCTCCGGTGCCAGCT
The DNA here is from genome assembly GCA_964462405.1 of uncultured Eubacterium sp. GTDB lineage: Bacteria > Bacillota > Clostridia > Lachnospirales > Lachnospiraceae > Roseburia_B. The sequence continues at coordinate 11,944 of CAYWXJ010000011.1, read as the reverse complement.
CCTCCGCTTCTGCTGCTTCCGCTGCTTCCGCTTCCTTCAAAAGCTCCTCTTCCATTTCCGCAACTGTGCGGATTGCTTCTCTTTTTGCTGTTTCTAATGCTTCCGCCGCTGCTCCGGTATGTAATGTGTAATTTTCCTGTTCTACCACCTGATCCTTAGATTCACGGGCAACTGCCGTCGTAGTATTTGCCGCTACAACCAATGCAGTCGTAATACACAGGCATGCTAGTTTCCTGTTTCTTTGTTTCATGTGTATGTTCTCCTTTCTGAATATGTTACGATTTTATTACACATTTGTGACCAGAATATATGGATTTCCTATGGGAATGCCTGGTAATAAGAGCAAAGCGGGCAAGCCCACCTCAACTTCCTATACAATAAAAAAGATTCCCCATCACAACATGAGAAATCTTTTCATACCAAACAGCGTATAAAACTCTGTTTTATTCTATGGTCAATTCTACGGGACAATGGTCAGAACCCATTCCATCCGGTAGTCTAATCTTGCCAGTTCATTCTGGGAATTTGGTGTATAGACCGTCACCACATAAAATTCTTCATATTCTAATGTAATCAGTCTTCCTTCTTTATCATGCGCTTCTATTCCCATTCCATAAGAAACGGACAGCGGCTTTTTCTTTGTAAAAATTGCTGTTCCGGAATATCCCTTTCTTTCGGCATAATTCCAGTACTGCTCATAGCCTTCTAAAGTAAGCTCTAACTGTCCTGCCTGCATCTTCGTCTCCTGAATGCAAAATATATCTGCATCCGCTTCATGAAAATACTCTAAAAATCCTTTGCCTACACAGGCCCTGATTCCATTTACATTCCAAGAAATTAATTTCATCTTCTTCATTCCTTTATCATAACATCTTCCGCCGCTTCAATATCAGCAATGCTAACAGGCAAATAGCTCCTGTCAATGTACATATAATCAAAAATCCGTGAGGCGTTTCCGACAATGGCATCCATTTTTCGCTGACATTCATTCCGTACAATCCGGATATAATGGCCGGGATCGCCATAACCAGCGTAATGGATGTCAAAAACTTCATTACATTGTTCAGTCGGTTATTGATAATGGTAGATACCAATTCTCTGGCGCCATGGATAATATCCCGATAAATATTCGTCATCTCTATCGCCTGGCGGTTCTCGACAATAACATCATCTAACAGTTCCTTATCCTCCGGGTACTGTTTGATTCTCTCATAACGTGTCAAACGCTCCAATACGACTTTATTGGCACTTAAGGAAGTAGCAAAGTAGACCAGATTCGTCTCTAATTCATGCAGATTGATCAAGTCCTTATCCTCTGTTGTTTCCGTTCCGACCCTCTTTTCGATCTCACTTCTCTTCTTATCAATGACACGCAGGAGTGCCTGGTACAAATTCGTTGTACGAAGCAGGATCTGATATACAAAACGCATTTTCTTCTTTGTGCTGAATCCCCGCATCCGGTTATTATAAAAATAATTTAAAATCACTGTATCGTCACTGCATACCGTAATAATCGCACTCTGCACTAAAAGAATGCCCAGTGGGATTGTCGTATAAGCCTTTTGGTCATTCCGGATTTCTTCAAAAGGAATATCCACTAATATCAGGGTATATCCATCTTCCATCTGCACACGGGAACTTTCTTCTTCATCTAATGCAGCTCGAAGATCTGCAATATCTATATCATAATATTCTGCGACTTCTGTCAGATCGTCCATATTTGGTGAAATCAGATTAATCCAGACATCCGGTTCAAACGCTTCTTTTTGTGAAAGAACTCCATTATCCGTCTTATAAATTGTCTTCATACCCGGCCTCCGTCTTTTCTGTTTGAATTTTGAATCGACATTCTTTTTTATTATATCATAATGTCATCCAAATGAACATAAAAAATATCGGATTTGCTCCGGTATTTATTGACAACTTATTTTTTTACTGGTATAAAGAAATAAACAATCATTACATAATACGGGAGGAAATGTGAATGAAAAAATTTTTAAGAAAAACATCTGCAATGATACTGTGTTTTGCTGTTCTGGTGTCATCTCTATTTATACCTGACATGAAAGCAGAAGCTGCTGAAACAGCCATCGTATACTTTGCACCAAATGGAAATACTGCTTCTAAACAGTACAAACTATATTTTACATCAAAAATTTCCAATCCAAAGAGCAGCAACAAAAACGTAGCAACTGCATCTGTCAAAAAAGAAAAGGATGCCTGGGTATTGACCGTATCCTTGAAGAAAGCAGGTACCACCGCCATTTCTTATACTTATACAGGCAGTGGATACACCAACAAGATTAAACTTACGGTGAAAAAATATACTTCTCCTGTAGAGAGCCTGAAGATTGGAAAGACCACGCTTACTTCCAAATATAAAAATTCCTATCAAATTACAGGCAGTGCATTAAACGGCAAAATATCCGTAAAAACCAAAAACGGTTGGAAGCTCAATAAAGCCTACAAGTTCAAAACCAGTCTGCTGACCTCCAAAAAATCAGTTACACTGATTCATTTTAATCTGAAAAAGAACATCAAAGTAGAAAAAGGTTATCGTCTGATTCTGCAGTTTACAAAAGGCAGCCAGACCATGAGTCTGAGATATGATGTAAAATAAATCAAAATATATTGGTTTTCTTTTCCCCAAAAATATGATATAATACTTAACAATTCTAAAAAAATTGGACTGGGGGACTTTATCATGAATATAAATGAATCTGCTGAAAATTATTTGGAAACGATACTTATCTTGAGCAAACGGCTTCCGGTAGTACGTTCCGTAGATATTGCCGTAGAAATGAACTTTAAGAAATCAAGTATCAGTGTTGCAATGAAGAATCTGCGTACGAATGGTTATATTAACGTCAGCGATGCAGGTTTTATTACTTTAACAGAAAAAGGACATGAGATTGCGGATATGATTTATGAACGGCACACGTTTTTGTCCGGATGGCTGATGGCGCTTGGAATTGATGAAAAGGCTGCTGCAGAGGATGCATGCCGTATGGAGCATGTGATCAGCCGGGAAAGCTTTTCGGCGATCAAGAAATATGTTGAGGATTCGGGTTTGAAGCAATAATCCCATATTTACCCAATAATGCAGTCAGGCAGAAGTACACGCTTCGTTACTTCTGCCTGACTTTATTCATTCTTGTATTTCTTCGTGTAACGGTCTTGCTCTTAAACGGACGAAGCTGCCTACTGCTTCTCTGCTACGACCCTGCGCATATCATAATATCCGGCCGCTTTCCCTTTCAGAAACTTTGCAGCCTCCACAGCTCCCTTGCCGAAAACTGCCCGGGAATAAGCTGTATGCTTAATTTCAATGACTTCATCTTTTCCTGCAAAGATAATCTCGTGCTCTCCGACGATGGTTCCGCCCCGGACTGCAGAAATTCCGATTTCATTTTGTTCTCTCTTCTTACGCTCTTTACTTCTGTCAAATTTATACTCATATGCCTGATCCATGGCTTCATTCATAACATCTGCCAATGCAAGTGCCGTACCGCTTGGTGCATCTAATTTCTGATTGTGATGTTTCTCTACGATTTCAATATCATATCCTGCGGGTGCTAATACCTTTACCGCATTTTCAAGCAGCGCGAATAATGTATTGATTCCAAGTGACATATTCGCAGATTTTAAAATGGCAATCTTTTGGCTTGCCTCATCGGCTCTCTTTAACTGCTCTTCGCTTAAACCTGTGGTACAGAGCACTAACGGCATCTGCTTAGCCACGCAATACTCCAGCACAGCATCTGCTGCCTTTGCATTAGAAAAATCTATCATAACATCTGCTTCTACATCACATTCAGCAATATCGGTAAATACCGGATATGGATTTCTTCCCTGGTCTGCAATATCAATACCTGCAACAATCTCCGTCTCAGGATCTTCTCTGCAAATATCAGAGATCATCTGTCCCATTTTACCATTGCAGCCATGCATAATCATTCTTATCATCGTTTCCTCCAATTGTATGTTCTTTTGTATCCTTTCCTTCTATGCTAATTTCAAACCGTAAGCCTTCATGACTTCAGCTAATTTCTTAGCATTTTCTTCGCCCATTTCACAAAGCGGCGCACGAAGCGGACCGACATTCATACCCATAAGGTTCATTGCTTTCTTTACCGGAATCGGGTTCACTTCGGAAAACAGTGCGTCTACTAACGGTTCTCCTTCTAACTGCAGCTTTGCTGCGCCCGCAATATCTCCCTCAAAGAATTTCATGCACATATCATGAACCTGCTTTGGTGCAATATTAGACCATACGGAAATCACGCCGACTGCTCCAAGTGCCATAAGCGGAACTACGATTCCGTCTTCGCCGGAATACATGTCGATTTTGCCATCGGTCAGATACATCGTTTTTGCAGCCTGTGCCACATTCCCGGTTGCTTCTTTAATACCTACGATATTCTCTACGTTCTTACATAAATGTGCCACAGTTTCCGGTAAAATATTACATCCGGTACGTCCCGGTACATTATACATAATAATCGGCAGCTTTACTGCATCCGCAATCTGTGTATAATGGCCAATCAGACCTGCCTGTGTCGCTTTGTTATAATATGGTGTTACTATCAAAAGTCCGGCTGCTCCTGCTTCCTCTGCTTCCTGTGAAAGCTGGACAGCAGTAGCCGTACAGTTTGAACCGGTTCCTGCAACCACCGGAATCCTGTGAGCTGTAAATTTCACTGCCGCTTTGATCACATCCATATGCTCTTCCATCGAAAGTGTAGAGCTTTCGCCCGTCGTTCCGGTAATAACGATACAATCGGTTCCCTGATCTATCTGAAAATTAATCAGTTCCTCTAATTTTTCATAATTTACTTCGAAATTCTCTTTCATCGGGGTTACAATCGCTACACCTGCACCTTTAAAAATTGCCATCTCATTTCCTCCTATACCTTTATGAATTAAATTTACTTCAGCACCTGCAAAATCTGCCGCCGGCAGCTCCCTTTGAATGCCCGGCAACTAAAAAACCGGCTCCTTTTATGAGCCGGTAATAGAGTTTACATTCACACGATAGCGCACCATCTTAAGCTGTTTTAAGATGACAGTCATACACTTCTTCAATGTATGCCCAAGAGAATCTTCGCAGGAAACATCCTCTTTCGGCGTTCTCCCCTTTTGCTTATCTTCCTCTGCACCTGCTGCATCCGGTAAGCTACTATTGAATCACGCGACCTCTATCCGGTACTATTTAGTTTTACTACTATATGCAATATAACACTCTGTTATTTTCTTGTCAATAGATTCCAGTCTTAATTTTCCGGTATAAGATGATATATTTCGTCAATGTATGGACGCAGTTCATCATTTAATACCCATCCGGTCAGAATTAAATCCGTATCTTCTAACCTTGCACCGATCAGTGCTTTTAACTCTTCCGCTTCTATCAGTCCATGATCCACAAGCCCCAGCACTTCATCCAGAATCAAAAGATCACACTCACCGGTCGTCAGAACCTTCTTTGCAAAATTAATACCATTTTTAATGTTCTTGACTTCTTCTAACTGTTCTTCTTCGGAAAGTTCGCTGAAATATTCTTCGGATTTCTCAAAACGGAAAAATTTAATCTCCGGTTCCAACCGTTTTAAAAATTCCATTTCATCGTCCGTCTTTCCCTTTAAAAACTGAATGATAAAAACTGTTTTTCCTTCTGAAGCAGCACGTATTGCTCTCCCTAATGCTGCAGGTGATTTTCCTCTGCCTGCACCATAATATACCTGTACGCTTCCAGTTGCCATATTAACCTCCCCTGCCTATAGACAGTTATCTTCATCTTTCGTTACACAAATTTCTACCCCCAGATTTTATTAAGATACCACAAACTCCCAAAAAATGCAACTTTATTCTAAACGCTCCACTTTGCTTACAGATACCTCATAGGCAATTCGCTTTTCTGTAATATTTTCGCCGATTTTTTTCACATATTCACGGCTTTGGATTCTGCCCCAGATCTCCACATGACTTCCTACTTCAAATCCGGAGGCAAATCTTGCATTTCTTCCCCAGCAGATGCAGGGTATGTAATCTGATTTTCCATAGGAGCGGTTCACAGCAATCAGCAGATCTGCAATCTCTCTTCCAAGCGGTGTTTTTCTGTAAATGGGTTCTTTACATACATACCCGTCTAAATAAATCTGATTGCTCTTATACTCTTCACTTTCTCCTTCCACAAATTCTAACTCTCTGGCAAAAACAGAAAGCACTAATCTGTTCTTCTTTTCCTCGTGACGATTATAGGAACGGAACTGTCCCGTTACATAAATCATCTGTCCCTCATAATTCTGTGTGGTATCTACAATCCGCTCGGATACCATAATCGGTATAATATCCACGAAGTCACTTAAACGATTGACAGAAACGTCAACCATATAGAAGCCTTCCCCATAGACCTCGTGACTATACCGAAAATCGGATATAATTGTTCCTACAATAGATACCTGGTTGTTTTCAAAAATTTTATCTGCCATGAATTTTTCTCCCTTCCTCTTTCCCGGTTTATTTTATCCGGTGAACTGTACTTCGACGGCATATCGATTGACTGTAACTGTTTTTATCTTCACAGTTACAATCTGCTACAATAATATATATGCAAAAGATTTTTTTTTAGAACTCCTTCGCATAACTTACGGACTAGTTTTATCATGCCGGGCATACAAAAATTCGCTTTTTCTGTCGATAAGATTTTATTTTGTTTTTCACTCTGATTTAATACTTGATTAATGTAAAAAATATGATAAAATAAATAGTCGGGCATTTTGCCCTTTTCCATTTGGTAACGAACAGATAGATTTTTTATACAGAAAGAAGGATTTTTTTATGAAAATGAAAAGAGAGGACGTCCGTAATATCGCTATCATCGCTCACGTTGACCATGGTAAGACAACGTTAGTCGATGAACTCTTGAAGCAAAGCGGTGTTTTCCGTGAAAATCAGGAAGTTTTAGAGCGTGTCATGGACTCTAACGATATTGAAAGAGAACGTGGTATTACTATTCTTTCTAAAAATACCGCCGTGTTTTATAAAGGAACAAAAATCAACATCATTGACACTCCGGGACATGCAGATTTTGGCGGGGAAGTGGAGCGTGTCCTTAAGATGGTAGACGGTGTGGTTCTTGTGGTAGATGCCTTTGAAGGCGTTATGCCCCAGACAAAGTTTGTTCTGATGAAGGCTCTCTCCTTAGAGCTTCCGGTTATCGTCTGTGTCAACAAAATTGACCGTCCGGAGGCCCGCCCGGATGAGGTCATTGATGAGGTATTAGAATTATTTATGGATTTAGACGCTTCCGATGAACAGTTAGACTGCCCGTTCATCTTTGCTTCTGCAAGAAACGGCTATGCTATGAAGGATTTGAATGCGCCTAAGACGGATATGGTGGATTTATTTGATACGATTATCGATTATATCCCGGCACCTGAGGGTGACCCGGATGCAGGTACCCAGGTTCTGATCAGCACCATTGATTACAATGAATATGTAGGCCGTATCGGCGTGGGTAAGGTGGATAACGGCTGTCTGAAGGTAAACCAGGAGACTCTGCTTGTAAATCACCATGAGCCGGACAAGCAGCAGAAGGTCCGTATCAGCAAATTATATGAATATGACGGTCTGAATAAGGTGGAGGTCACAGAAGCAAAAATCGGTTCTATTGTGGCAATTTCCGGTATTGCAGATCTTCACATCGGAGATACTATCTGCTCTGTGGAAAATCCTGTGGCAATTCCATTCCAGAAGATTTCTGAACCGACACTTTCTATGAATTTTATCGTAAATGACAGCCCGCTTGCCGGACAGGAAGGAAAATATGTGACCTCCCGCCATATCCGCGACAGATTGTTCCGGGAATTAAATACCGACGTCAGCCTTCGTGTAGAGGAAACGGAGAGCCCTGACAGCTATAAGGTATCCGGCCGTGGAGAGCTGCATTTATCCGTCCTGATTGAAAATATGCGCAGAGAGGGCTATGAATTTGCAGTAAGTAAGGCAGAGGTTCTCTACCATACCGATGATAACGGCAAGAAAACAGAACCGATGGAATTAGCTTATGTAGATGTTCCTGACGAATTTACCGGTGCCGTCATTTCAAAATTAAGCACCCGTAAAGGAAATCTTTTAAACATGAAGAGTATCAGCGGCGGTTACACCCGTCTGGAATTTAAGATTCCTTCCCGCGGACTGATTGGTTACCGCGGAGAATTTATGACCGACACCAAGGGAAATGGTATCATCAATACGATTTTTGACGGCTATGAGCCATATTGCGGTGATATAGCTTATCGGAAGCAGGGTTCTCTGATTGCATTCGAAAGCGGCGAATCCGTGACCTATGGTCTGTTTTCTGCACAGGACCGCGGTACTTTATTTATCGGTCCGGGCGAAAAAGTCTATTCCGGTATGGTCATCGGTTCTTCTTCAAGGGCAGAGGATATTGAGATCAATGTCTGCAAGAAGAAGCATCTGACAAATACCCGTTCCTCTTCTGCGGATGAAGCGTTGACCTTAGTTCCGCCTAAGATTTTAAGCTTAGAGCAGGCGATTGACTTTATTGATGTGGATGAGCTGCTTGAAGTCACACCGGAAAGCCTTCGTATCCGGAAGCGGATTTTAGACCCGACGCTTAGAAAGAGAGCGAATTTTAAGAAATAAAGGACAGGATAAAAAAGAGGTGTTCGCAGGGAATCCTTTCATTCCCCGCGAACACCTTTCTTATTATTTTACAGTTACCTTACACTGTACCTTTTTACCGCTCTTCGTTGTTGCTGTAATAGTTGCTGTTCCTTTCTTCTTTCCTGTCACAAAACCATATTTATCTACAGAAGCCACCTTACTCTTAGAGCTTTTCCAATTTACTGTATCGGTAGATTTTGCCGGTTTTAAGGTCGGTGTCAAAAGATACCAGCTTCCCTTTGGAATCGTTACTTTCTTCTTATTCAGCTTAATCGAAGTAGATTTCTTCGCTTTCTTTACAACATAGACCTTACAGGTCGCTTTTTTTCCGCTGGTCGTTTTTACGGTTATCGTTGTACTTCCTGTTTTTTTCGCAGTAATCTTGCCATTTTTTACGGTAGCAACCGATGTTTTTGAGCTGCTCCAGGTCAGCTTATCTGTGGTATCTGCCGGCGTCATAACTGCTTTTATCTGCACACTCTTTCCTTTTACAAGGGAAAGCTTTTTACTGCTTATCGTGAGTTTTTCTGCCGGAATCTCCTTCTGCTGTGCATCAGAGCCACTGCCGCCTGTCAGTCCATTCTCACTTCCGTTCAGACTGCCATTCGGATTGCCGTTTTCATCCGTATTACCTGTATTCGGCTTTTCGTCTTCCTCCTGATTTCCAGGATCCGGCTTTTCATCCTGACGGACAGTATTATCTGCAATCGCGATCCAACTGACCTGCATATCTGTGCCCTCTCCTGAATTTTTCGGTTCAAGCACCACCTGAAGGCTGTCTGTACCTTTTACAGCCAAATTCTCGTATGCAGCATAGCTTCCTGCTCCATTTGCCTGATAGGTTTCCTGACTGGCATCTAAAACCGTACCTCCCTGTGTGACGGATATATTTGCCACACGGGTTCCCTTATACCAGCTTGTCGGATCATACAGACCAACATAAACGGTATAGCTTCCTTCTTCTAAACCATCAAACTGGTAAACAAGATTTCTATTCTCTGAATCATTTACATAACGCAGCATCTCATAGATACTGCCGCTGTCTAAGCTTCGTCTTACCGTATTACTTCCTACATAGCCCCATTGATTTTCGGCACTGTATGCCTGATCTGCCGCAGCCGTATTTTTTAATTTGCCGTTGCCTGCTACTTTATTATAGAAAACACGTCCCTTTGTACTATCTGCGCCGGCATCTACAAAATAAACCAGGTTCTCCGGTGCTACTGCAATACTAACGGAAACTGTCATATTATCCATTCCGGACAATGTACCCGTAATTTCCTGTACCGTAAAATTCTCTGCTTCAACACTATCCCAGACTACTTCTGAATCAAATATCACACCCTGATATGTCACATTTATCCGGGAAGGTAATTCATCTGCAGAAGTAATGACTGTCGGAAGCATAGTATTTACTTCCGGCTTTTCCAAAACACTTAAATCCCAGTCCGCCATATCCAGCACACTAATGGTATTTTCTTCACTGATACTGATCGGACACCATACATAACCGGAATCCCAATGTGCGGAATCAGTCGTGTTGCCCGAGCTGTCAGTAATTGTATAGCTCCAGCGGTCTCCCATATAGATAAACTGGCCTTTTTCGGTATTCACAGGTATGACTGCTGTTGGCTGTGAACCGAAAGTATCATCAGAACCGCCTTCACATGGATCGCCCATAGCTGTCCATGGACCATAGATACTTTCTGCCCGGTAGTAAGCTGCCGCATTTGCCATCCAGCCTGTCGTACCGGAGGTTATCATATAATAATAGCCATTATACTTAAATACTGCCGGAGCTTCACGCCATGTGGCGCTTCCTAACACACGGTCTGCAAAGGTCTGTACAGTCGTACCATCTGCTAAAGTCTTTGTATCCTTTATTCCCTCCGTAGCCGGTGCCGTATAGTCAGAATTCAAGAGAGAGATATACATATACTTATTATCCTCACTGGAATAAATCGCATAGGCATCCTTTACTCCGTCCTGATCTATATCCGTATCATCCTGAAATACTGTCATATCCCTTGACATGCCGGTACTTGAAGCAGAAGCATAGGCATCCCCGGTTCTATAATTCATACGCTGTGCATTGACCAGTTTAAACGGACCGTACGGCGTATCGGAAACTGCAAATCCCATAAGCGCACGCGTATAACGGCTTGGGAAAGTACCGTCCTGTAAATATTTCAATATATTTGCATCTGATGGACCATCTGCATGATAGACCAATATATACTGCTTTGTGGATTCATTGTATAACATCTTCGGACGCTCTGCGATGCAGTAGCCGGAATACAGATATTTGAATGCTTTTTCAAGATTCTCCTCGTCGTATCCGTCTGCTGTCTTGTAAGCTGCAAGAAAGGCTTTTGCCATGTCAATCGTCTCCTGCGTCACGTCTTCTGTCGGAGCAGTCATTTCTGCCCATGTCTTAAGGTCCGCAAGCCCCTCTGTGTTCTGCGTGATTCCGGTGCCGTCAGCATCCAGCTTATCCGGTATTACATCATGTGTCGAAAGTGCCATTCCACGGTCTGTCCAGTTATATAAATCCGGCGACGTATAGCAATGGACTCCGTCAATCGGTTTTCCGCTGCGTGTCTTATCTTCTCCGTACCAGATCCAGCCGCCTTCGCTGACACCATCCCCATCTAAATCCAGCGTATCCAGCCATTGTACCTGTCCGCCATGCGCCTGAATGTGTTCCCCGTTGGTATCCAGCCATTCGTTGACCTGCACGTTGCCGCTGCATAAAATACCTTCGGATGAACCGGAAAAAGTACTATATGGGGTATAACGCTCTGCGATCTCAATTTCTTCATCTGTGACAGCCGCATCTTCAATGCGGATATTATCATAAAGACCTTTTCCCATAAATCCGGTACCAAAGCCCGCACCTATATTTGCCTGGACTGCGGAAAGCCCGCTTAAGGCAAATCCCACGTCAATCTGGTCTAAGACCTTTTTTCCCTCTACATATACCGTTACTTTACCTGTGCCGTCTGTTTCTGAATAAGACACAGCCAGTGCATTCCATTTATTCTCCTGCGTGCTGTTTTTGGTAAAGGCTTCTATGGTTTCTGTTCCTCCATTGCTCTTATAACGTAAAGAGCCGCCCTGGGAAAGACAGATTTTAAAATAATTATTTTCCTCGCCTGCGGAAAAAGCCACGTTCCTGCCTTCTGAATCATCATCACTGGTACTGGTAGAAATCACCTGGCGGTATACATCTGCATACAGTGTAAATGCTTCCTTC
>CAYWXJ010000010.1:0-31340 GCA_964462405.1 uncultured Eubacterium sp. | reverse complement strand
GTTGACACAGTATCGGAGAAAGCATTTAGGCTATGTGTTTCAGATGTATAATCTGATTCCTAATTTAAATATTAAGGAAAACGTAGAGGTGGGAGCTTATCTTGGAGACAACCCGTTAGAGATCGACGAGCTTTTAAAGACGTTAGGGCTGTATGAGCATCGCCATAAGCTTCCGAACCAGCTTTCCGGCGGTCAGCAGCAGAGGACGGCGATTGGCCGTGCCATTATTAAGAATCCCGACATTTTATTGTGCGATGAACCGACAGGAGCCTTAGATTACAAGACCTCCAAGGAAATCTTAAAACTCATCGAGGATGTCAACAAAAAGTATGGCAACACGGTCATTATTGTGACCCATAATGATGCAATCAAAAATATGGCAGATCGTGTCATCAAGCTTCGTGACGGTGCCGTGCGCAAAAATTATGTAAATGAAAACAAAATTTCTGCGGCGGAACTGGACTGGTAAGGAGGGTGCACATGAAAAATCCATTATATAAGCGTCTTCCAAGGGAATTTAAGGGCGATTTTGGAAAATATCTGGTCGTTTTTCTGTTCATGGCGGGCTTGATCTCACTGGTATCCGGTTTTCTGGTTGCAGATAACAGTCTGATTGCTGCATACAACGAAGGCTTTGAGAAGTACAATATTGAAAATGGTCATTTTGAACTGATGGCGGAAGCGGATGATGCGCTGATAGAAACTTTGGAAAAAGAAGCGGTCACCATTTACGATAACAGGTATGTGGATGAAACTGTGAAAGAAAATAATTCCACAATGCGTGTATACAAAGACAGGGAAGAAATCAATCTGGTTTGTGTGATGGAAGGAGAAAAGCCTGACCAAAAGGATGAGATTGCCATTGACCGTATGTATGCCGACAACAATGATTTAGCGGTAGGCGATACCCTTACTGTTGGCGGGAAGAAGCTGAGTGTCAGCGGACTTTTGGCATTCCCCGATTATAGCTGCCTGTTTGAAAATAATACGGATATGATGTTTGATTCTTTGACGTTCTGTGTGGGAATTATGACAGAGGAGGGCTTTGAGAGCCTTGGTGAGGAACATCTGCATTATGTCTATGCATGGAAATATGAAAATGAGCCGATGGATGACAGTGAGGAAAAAGAGGTCAGTGACGATTTCATGAAAGTAATTGCTGAACATGCCGTGCTTACCGGCTTTGTGCCCAGGTATGCAAATCAGGCAATTCAGTTTACCGGAGAGGATATGGGCGGTGACAAGGCAATGTTTACAATGTTTCTCTACATTGTAACCGTTATATTGGCATTTATATTTGCCATCACCACCAGTAATACCATAGTCAGGGAAGCTTCGGTAATCGGAACCCTTCGTGCTTCCGGCTACACCAGAGGGGAGCTGGTACGTCATTATCTGGTGCTGCCTCTTGTGGTTACATTGCTGGCGGCAGTCGTGGGTAATGTATTGGGTTATACGATAATGAAAAAGTATATGGTTGATTTATACTATGGAAGCTACAGCCTGCCTACCTATGTGACCTTATGGAATGCGGAAGCTTTTGTGGAAACGACAGTGATACCCTTTGTGCTTATGCTGGTGATCAATCTGGCAATTCTGATTGGTAAGCTAAAGCTTTCACCGCTGAAATTCCTGCGTCATGACTTAAGTAAACGCACGAAAAAGAAAGCCTTCCGGCTGAATACAAAGTTATCTTTCCTGACAAGATTCCGTCTGAGAATTATTTTTCAGAATATACCGAACTATATCACTTTATTTATAGGAATCGTGTTTGCTTCCCTGATTCTGGTATTCGGTATGATGTTCGGACCTTTGTTAAAGGAGTATTCGAAGGAAATTGAATCAAGCATGTTTGCTGAATATCAATATATATTAAAAACACAAGCGGAAACGAATGCAGAGGATGCGGAGAAGTATTGTGTGACAACGCTTGCGTCTGTTTCGGAAAAATATCCAACGGAAGATATTATGGTGTATGGCATAGAGGAAGACAGCGGCTATATTCCTATTGAATTTCAGGAAGGAGAAGCATACATATCCAATGGATACCGGATAAAATATGGATTAAAGGAAGGGGATGTGATCACTTTATCCGATAAGTACAGTGATGACGCTTATGAATTTACAGTGGCGGGAGAATATGAATATTCGGCTGCCTTAGCGGTGTTCCTTCCGCGGGAAACGTTTATTGAGACTTTCGATAAAGAGGAAGATTATTATAGTGGCTATCTTTCCAATCGGGAGCTTGACGATATTGAGGATGCATATATCAGTACGATTGTTACGAAGGATGATTTGACGAAGCTTTCCAGACAGTTGACAGTATCTATGGGAAATTTCATGGTACTGTTTGAATACTTTGGAATTATCATGTTCCTGCTGTTGATGTATCTTCTGTCTAAGCAGATTATTGAAAAGAATGCGGGTGCCATTTCTATGGTCAAGATTTTAGGATATTATAACAGTGAGATCGGGAGATTATACATCACAGCGACTACAATAGCGGTGGCGCTTTCCCTGCTTCTTTCCATCCCTATCAGCTATAGCATACTCAAATGGCTGTTTAGAAGCTATCTTTATACGGAAATCAGCGGTTATATTCCATATATGATATCGTATACGATTTTTGTGAAAATGGTCGTTTACGGCATTTTAAGCTATGCAGTAGTAGCGGTCTTGCAGATGTTTAAGATCGGCAGGATTCCGAAAAGCGACGCACTTAAAAATGTGGAGTAATGCGTTGCCAAAGCATCCAGAGGGAAGCTTACGTCTGAAACTTATTGAGAAACTCTCTCTGTTAGAAGTATTGATTAGAAGTGAAAGTTATGCTATCCTTACTTTAGTTAGAATAAACTAACCAAATAAAAGGAGGTCATTTATGGATAAGATTTATGTAGTTTATTGGTCACAATCAGGAAATACACAGGCTATGGCAGAGGCTGTCGGAAAAGGGATTACAGATGCCGGAAAAGAGGCTGCCGTAGTTTGTGTGGGCGAAGCTTCTATGGAAGAATTAAAGAAAGCAAAGTGCTTTGCACTAGGATGCCCTGCTATGGGAGCAGAAGTGCTTGAGGAAACAGAGATGGAGCCTTTTGTCAGTGAGGTAGAAGACTTTGCGGCAGGCAAGACAATCGCTCTTTTTGGTTCTTATGGCTGGGGAGATGGACAGTGGATGCGTGACTGGACAGACAGAATGAATGGCTCCGGAGCAAATGTCCTGAATGGAGAGGGCTTCATCTGCCATGAAACGCCGGATGATGCTGTGCTTGCGGAATGCGAAGCGCTTGGCGGACAGCTTGCTGCTGTGTAGTGTGTGAGCAGAACATAAAGGTAACAGGGAGGCTTGTTATGAATTATAAAAAACTGGAAAATGGGTTGATTGAGCACTGTGCGCCTACACTTGCAGGTTTGAAAAGCGCGAGCCTCTTTCGATACTTTTATGAAAGCAGAGAAAGAGCCAGAAAGGAACTTAAGGAAGTCAATGAGCTGCTGAACGACAGGGGTGTATATGTTGAAGTGCTGCTGTGGAATGAAAATGCGGCATTGGTGTATACATACCGGTTCAGCCATTTGCAGAGGGAATTAGAAAAAACGGGCACAAGGGAATTATTAGAGGAATATGGATATCAAAACAATGATGTGGAAAGCTGTATCCGGCGCCTTAAGCGGAAATTGTGCAATTATACCTGTTTTCCTCACGAGATCGGGATATTTTTAGGGTATCCGCTTGAGGATGTAAAAGGATTTATTGAAAACAGCGGACAGAACTGTAAGTGCAGCGGTTTGTGGAAGGTATACTGCAACGAAAAAGAAACGGTAAAGCTGTTTCATAAGCTGAAAAAATGCTCGGAAATTTACTTACAGGTGTTCTCAGAGGGAAGAAATCTTGTCCAGATGACAGTATGTGCCTGAAAAATATTGAAATTTAAATAAAGTTATGATATAATAACGTGAACTGAATATGAAACAGTCAGGTGTCAGAGCAATTATTTTATGATTGGCTCTGGTGAAAAGGGAAACAGGTGCAAGTCCTGTACGAACTCGTCACCGTAATTAGGGAATTGAAGCCGATATATCACTGGGAAACCGGGAAGATGGCGGATGTGATGATCTTTAAGCCGGGAGACCTGCCTGACTGTTGTACGGAAACGATTGTTTCAGACCACGAGTAAAATTGGTTGTACGTTTAAGAGTATGGGAATTTCATTTTTTGTGATTTTTCCGTATGTTTTCTTTGTGTGCAAACCCTTTACCTGTATAGGCGAAGGGTTTTTTCATTGCCAAAGCATCCTTAGGGAGCTGCCAGTGGCAGGTCCTGTAGGTTTGCTGCCTGGACATTGTTTCTGACATACATATTTCAGAGAAATATAGTAGCAGACACAGATTGTCGAAGGAGGAAATATGAAAAAGAGAGCAGCAGCATTATTAATGGCAGCATTATTGGGCACATTCTGTTTTACAGGATGTGGAAGCAGTGAGGAAACAGCGCCGGGAACTGTGGCAGATGAAAGTGCACAGGCGGAAACCGAAGAAATTACAGATGCAGAAACAGAGCCGGAAACAGAAGCAGAAGAAGATGCAGATCAGAAAGCAGCCGATGAAGTGGCAGCATTGATCGATGCAATTTATGTACAGGAGAGAACAGATGAAACGGATCAGCAGTGTATAGACGCGAAAGCAGCCTGGGACGCTTTGACAGATGCGCAGAAGAAACTTGTAGAAGGTGAGAATGCTGACCCGGATTATTTTGGGAGAGATACTGGTGATGCATCTAAGGATGATCCCCGGAATCAGGAAGAAATCGGTGAAAATGAAATTTTGGTAGTTAGCTTCGGTACATCCTTTAATGACAGCCGTGCGGCTGATATTAAGGGAATCGAGGATGCATTGCAGGAGGCATATCCTGAATGGTCTGTAAGAAGAGCTTTTACAGCACAGACGATTATCAACCATATCCAGGCGCGTGATGGAGAGAGTATTGATAACATGGAACAGGCACTTGAACGGGCGGCTGCAAACGAAGTGAAGCATCTTGTGATACAGCCGACGCATTTAATGCATGGTGCAGAGTATGATGAGCTGATGGAAGCGGTGGAAGCTTATAAAGATCAGTTTGAAACGGTCAATGTTGCAGAGCCTTTACTTGGTGAGGTAGGTACAGATGCAACTATCATCAATTATGACAAGAAGGCAGTTGCCGGGGCACTTACCAGTGAAGCGGTAAAGGATGCAGGTTATGAGAGCATTGATGCAGCAAGAGAAGATGGCACTGCTTTTGTATTTCTCGGACATGGTACATCTCATGCAGCAAAGGTTTCCTACAGCCAGATGCAGACACAGATGGCAGAGCTTGGATATGATAATGTATTTATTGGAACGGTAGAAGGGGAACCGGAAGAAACATCCTGTGACGCGGTTATGAACGCAGTTGCAGAAGCTGGTTATACAAAAGTAATTCTTCGTCCGTTAATGGTAGTTGCCGGAGATCATGCGAATAACGATATGGCAGGCGAGGATGAGGATTCCTGGTTAAGTGTGTTTAGTGCATCCGGTCATTTTGAGAGCGTAGATACGCAGATTTACGGTCTTGGAGAAATTGAAGCGATTCAGCAGTTGTATGTAGAACACACGAAAGAGGCTATGAATAAGTAGGAGATTATGATGAAGAAGAAAAGAATTGCAGTATTAGGAATATTATTGATGGCATGTGTTTTATTTCATGGATGCTCCGGTAAAACCAGCGAACAGTCATCCGCCGATACCGAGCTTGCATTAGAGGCATCAGAAACGGAAGAAACAGAGGAAGAAGCATCAGAAGCGAAAAAAGCAGTACTGCCGGATGGAGTATATACAGCGGATTTTGACACGGACAATTCCATGTTTCATGTCAGCGAGGCCTGTGAGGGCAAGGGAACATTGACAGTAGAGAATGGAGAAATGACAATTCATATTTCATTAGGCTCAAAAAATATTGTAAACCTTTATCCGGGATTAGCGGAAGATGCACAGAAGGATGGAGCTAAGCTGCTTTCTCCGACAATAGATACGGTTACATACAGCGATGGTCTGACAGAAGAAGTTTACGGCTTTGATGTACCTGTTCCGGTGTTGGAGGAAGAATTTGACCTGGCACTGGTTGGAACAAAAGGAACATGGTATGACCATAAGGTTTCCGTTTCGAATCCGGAGCCTTTCACAGAAGAGAACGAACAGACAGAGAGTTCTGTTGAGCTTGAGGATGGCAGTTACAGTATCGAGCTTACTTTTGAAGGAGGAAGTGGGAAAGCAGAGGTTTTATCTCCGGCAACTGTTACGGTAGCAGGAGAAACGGTGACTGCAACGATACAGTGGAGCAGCCCGAATTATGATTACATGATTGTAGATGGAGTTCAGTATTTGCCGGTAAATACAGAGGGAAATTCCGTTTTTGAGATTCCGGTGCTTACTTTTGATGAACCAATGAGTGTTATTGGTGATACAGTGGCAATGAGTACGCCGCATGAGATTGAGTATACTCTTACATTTCATTCCGATACGATGAAACCGGCAGAATAAGAGGTACTTAAAAATGAGAAGAAGAAAAAAGACAATCATTGCTATATGTCTGTTTTTAATGGGACTGCTGGGGCTATGGGGCTGTGGCAGTCCTTCTTCCGATTATACAGATCCTTTGCAGGATAACGCCAGAGCAGCACTTGTGTATGAAAGCAGTATGGAGCTTGAGTATGCAGAGAATTTTACAGTGGACTACTATAAGGGCGGATATACAATGCTGACGACGACAATAGAAGGACAAAGGTTTTTGCTCGTACCAAAAGGGAAAGACACCCCGGAAAATTTAGAAGAAGGAATTGTGGTATTACAGCAGCCAATGAAAGATATTTATCTGGTAGCATCTGCTGTTATGGATATGTTTAGCGAATTAGATGGGCTGGATGCGGTGGCTTTTTCCGGGCAGAAGGAAGAAAACTGGTATATCGAAGAAGCAAAGGAAGCTATGGCAAATGGCGACATTCTTTATGCAGGTAAATACAGCAAACCGGATTATGAGCTGATTGTTTCTAAGGGCTGCACGCTTGCAATAGAAAACAGAATGATTACACATTCGCCGGAGGTAGTCGAAAAGCTGGAAGATTTTGGAATCCCGGTCATGATTGAGTATTCGAGCTATGAGCCGCATCCCCTCGGAAGAGTAGAGTGGATTAAATTTTTTGGAGCACTGCTGGGAAAAGAAGAGGAAGCTGAGCAGATATTTGAGGAACAGACGGCAATCTTAAATGAGGTAACAGCAGATGAAAAAACAGACAAGACGGTTGCTTTCTTTTTTGTCACATCGAACGGTTTGGTGCAGGTAAGGCAGTCATCCGACTATATCCCAAAGATGATAGAGCTTGCAGGGGGAAAATATATTTTTGAAGATCTTGGCGATTCAGACACAAAGCGGTCAACTATGAATATGCAGGAGGAAGAGTTCTATAATGGTGCGAAAGATGCGGATTTTTTAATTTATAACAGTTCCATTGACGGCGGGGTTTCTGATATGGATGAGCTTCTTGACAAATGTGAGTTTTTGGCGGACTTTAAAGCAGTAGAGGAAGGAAATGTCTGGTGCACGACAAATGATATGTATCAACAGTCTTTGTCGATTGGTTACCTGATGGAAGATATTCATGCCATGCTGTCAGGCGAAGTGGAGAATATGCACTATCTATTCCGTCTGGAATAAAAGAAAGGGATTGTGGTTGATATGCACAGAAGCAGGAAATACAGATATATAGCAGCATTCATTTTTCTAAGTATAGGTGTTGTGATATTTTTTGTTCTTAATATCTGTATCGGAAGTGTCGGTATTACATTGCCTGAGATTGCAGGAACGCTGACAGGACAAAATAATAATGAGACCGCTGCAAGAATTTTGTGGGACATCCGGCTTCCGAGAACTATGGCGGTCATGATATTAGGCGGCGCATTGGCACTTGCCGGGTATTTGCTGCAGACTTTTTTTCATAATCCGATTGCCGGCCCATTCGTTTTAGGTATATCTTCGGGGGCGAAAATGGCAGTGGCACTTGTGATGGTCTTTCTGATGGGAAGAGCCGTCAGAGTAACTTCGGCAGATATGATTATTGCAGCATTTTTCGGGGCGATGCTGTCCATGGGATTTGTTCTGCTGCTGTCACGCAGAGTACAGGGAATGTCAATGCTGGTAGTCAGCGGCGTTATGATTGGCTATATCTGTTCTGCAGTAACGGAGCTGGTGGTAACCTTTGCGGATGATGCGGACATTGTAAATCTTCATAACTGGTCGCAGGGCAGCTTTTCCGGAATGACCTGGGAGAATGTAAAGGTTATGGCAGTTGTGGTTGCGGCAGCTTTTACGGCAGTTTTTTTGCTGTCAAAGCCGCTCGGAGCTTATCAGCTTGGTGAGGTGTATGCAAGGAATATGGGAGTCAATATCCGGTTTTTAAGAATATACCTTGTGATTTTATCGAGTATTTTGTCTGCCTGTATTGTAGCATTTGCCGGGCCGATCTCTTTTGTCGGAATTGCAACACCGCATTTGGTAAAAAAACTGCTTGGAACAGCTAAGCCGCTTTTAATGATACCTGCCTGTTTCTTAGGCGGAAGTGTTTTCTGTTTGTTCTGTGATCTGCTTGCGAGGATGATACTTGCACCGACAGAATTAAGTATCAGTACTGTGACAGCAATTTTCGGAGCACCGGTTGTTTTATGGGTTATGGCGAAGCATAAAAAAGAGAGGGCGCGTAATGGACTATTATTTTAATACAGAACAGATGAGTGTCGGCTATCAGGGAAAACCGTTGATTCGGAATATTGAAATAGGTCTTAACAAGGGAGAGGTACTGACCCTGATCGGCCCGAACGGAGCGGGAAAATCCACCATATTAAAGAGTATTGCAAAGCAGCTTAAACTGATTGATGGAGCAGTATATCTGGATAAAAAGGAAATTGCGCAGATGTCGGGTGCAGAGCTTTCCCGGAAAATGGCAGTGGTTTTTACAGAAAAGCTTAAGACAGAGCTTATGAATTGTAAGGATGTCGTTGCTACAGGCAGGTATCCCTATACCGGACATTTCGGCGTGTTATCCGGGGATGATGATGCTTTGGTAGAGGAAGCAATGGAACTGGTTCATGTGACAGAGATTCAGAATCAGGATTTTACGAAGATCAGTGATGGACAAAGGCAGCGGGTCATGCTGGCGAGGGCAATCTGCCAGGAACCGCAGCTCATTATTCTTGATGAGCCGACTTCTTTTTTGGATGTGAAATATAAGCTGGAATTTTTATCTGTATTACAGGAGCTGCGTAGGAAGAAAGGATTGACGGTCATTATGTCCATTCATGAGCTGGAACTTGCAGAAAGAGTATCTGACCGGATTGTGTGTGTGAATGGAGCGTATGTGGAACGTTTCGGAAAGCCGGAAGAGATTTTTCAGTCAGGATATATCAGAACACTGTTTGGCATTGAGACCGGAAGCTTTGATGAAGAAAACAGCAGTATGGAACTGCAGGCAGCCGCAGGAGAACCGGAAGTGTTTGTCATAGCAGGCGGCGGAACCGGAAGAAGTATCTACCGGAGGCTGCAGCGGCAGGGAACGGCATTTATGACCGGGATTCTCTTTGAAAATGATTTGGATTATCCGGTGGCAGGCGCATTAGCAGCAAAAGTCATCAAAGCAGAAAGCTTTGAGCCAATAAAAGAAGCCTTAATAAAAGAGGCAAAAGAGAAGATCGATTCCTGTAAGAAGGTTATTTGCTGCAAAAGTACATTCGGCAGTTTCGAAAAAGCGAATGAAGCCCTGCTTTCCTATGTGAAAACCACAGGAAAGACAATAGAGATGATAGACAGGCAGTAGGAAAGGCATGGTTTTGTATGTCAAAAGTTATTATGATCCAGGGAACAATGTCCAATGCAGGAAAAAGCTTTCTTGCAGCAGGACTTTGCAGAATAATGAAGCAGGACGGATACCGGGTGGCTCCGTTTAAATCACAGAATATGGCACTCAATTCCTTTATTACAGAGGAAGGACTTGAAATGGGCAGGGCACAGGTCATGCAGGCAGAAGCGGCAGGCATAAAGCCAATGGTATGTATGAATCCGGTTTTGTTAAAACCAACCAATCATATCGGCTCACAGGTCATTGTGAACGGCGAAGTGCTCGGAAATATGAGTGCTAAGGATTATATTGCTTATAAAAAGCAGTTGATTCCGGACATTAAAAAGGCGTTCCGGAAATTAGAAGAATACGCCGACATTATCGTGATAGAGGGAGCGGGAAGTCCGGCGGAAATCAATCTGCGGGAAAATGATATTGTCAATATGGGATTAGCAGAGCTTGTGGATGCTCCGGTACTTTTAGTCGGAGATATTGATAGAGGCGGTGTATTTGCACAGCTTTTAGGAACCTTGATGCTTCTTACAGAAGCAGAAAAAGCGAGAGTAAAAGGGTTGATTATCAATAAATTCAGAGGGGATAAGACAATACTTGACCCCGGCATTGTAATGTTAGAGGAAAAGGGTCAGGTTCCGGTAGCAGGTGTCATTCCCTATATGGAATTAGCATTAGAGGATGAGGACAGTCTGACGGATCGGTTTGATAAAAAGACAGAAAGCTGTATAGATATTGCAGTGATTCGTTATCCGAGAATATCTAATTTTACAGATATGAATGTTTTTGAGCAGAGGAAAGAAGTATCCGTGCGTTATATTACTTCCGTATCGGAGCTTCATCATCCTGATATGGTCATATTACCCGGAAGTAAGAATACAATGGGGGATCTGAAATGGATGCGCCAGAATGGTTTAGAGGCAGCCGTAAAAAAATCAGCAGAAGAAATACCTGTCTGGGGCATCTGCGGCGGTTATCAGATGTTAGGGGAGCGGATCGCTGACCCGGACGGAACAGAAGAAGGAGGTTTCCTGCGCGGCATGGAGCTTCTTCCTGTTATAACAGAATTGAAAAAGGATAAAGTACGCTCACAGGCAGAGGGCAGAATAAACGAATTAGAGGGTAGTTTTTCGGTGCTTTCTGGTTTAGAATACGTGGGATATGAAATTCACATGGGGGAAACGAGATTTACTGAGAATGGAAATGTAATAAAAGAAAATAGAGTGGTTGTAAGCGGCGGACATAAAAATGTGTATGGAACTTATATACACGGAATTTTTGATAAAGGCGGTATCGCTGCTGCAGTTGTGCAGGCTTTAGCGGAGAAAAAAGGAATCCGGATAGAAGACGGAGTTTTTGAAGACTATCAGAGTTTTAAAGAAAAGCAGTATAATAAATTAGCGGACACATTGCGGGAATATCTCGATATGGAGGAAATTTATGGAATGCTTAAAGAAGCTTATTTGGAATAGATGTACGAAAGATGATTTGATGAAGCTTGCAGTAGATGCTTTCGACGAAGAAATTTACAGGCAAATATTAATGAATTGGGATAATGTGGCAAAGCCGATTGACGGGATGGGAAGGTTTGAAGCATTAACAGCACGGATAGGAGCCATTCAGGGGACAGAAAAGATAGATATTAGAAAAAAGGCTGTCATTATTATGTGTGCGGATAACGGAATCGTAGAAGAAGGAATCAGCCAGTCCGGTCAGGAGGTTACGTTGGCAGTTGTAAAAAATATGGCAAAAAAGAAATCCTCCGTAGGGAAAATGGCAGAGTTTATCGGGGCGGATACGATTCCGGCGGATATTGGTGTCAATAGTAAGGAAAAAATACCGGGAGTATTGGATAAAAAAATCTGCTTCGGAACTAAAAATTTCAGAAAAGAACCTGCTATGACAGAGGATGAAGCAGTCCGGGCAATTACTACGGGAATAGAAATGGTATCAGATTGTAAAGCAAACGGCTATCAGATACTTGCAACTGGTGAAATGGGGATTGGAAATACAACGACCAGCAGTGCCGTTGCTGCAGCATTGTTAGGCTGTGAAGCGGCAGAGGTTACCGGAAGAGGGGCAGGACTGACTGATGAAAAGCTGAAACATAAGCAGGAAATCATTGCAGAAGCCATAGAGAAATATGGACTGAAAGGGGCTGATGCATTCCGGATACTAAAGACCGTTGGGGGACTGGATATTGCCGGGCTTACCGGGGTATGTATCGGCGGTGCGGTTTATCATGTCCCGATCGTACTAGATGGTGTAATCAGTATGGGGGCGGCACTTTTAGCAGAGCGGATCGTGCCGGGAACAAAGGAATATCTGATTCCGTCCCATAAGGGAAAAGAACCGGCAGCGATAAGAATTGCAAAGGAATTAGGATTAGAACCTGTTATTGATGGAAATATGGCATTAGGGGAAGGAACAGGAGCCGTTATGATGTTTTCGCTTTTGGAGATGGCACTCAATATTTATCAGGACAGGACAACTTTTTCAGATATTCAGATAGAACAATATGAAAGGTTTTCAAATAAATGATAACATTGATCATCGGAGGAAGCGGAAGCGGAAAATCTGCGTATGCAGAAAACTATATTGCTTCTCTTTCTGAGGGAAAAAAGAAATACTATATTGCAACCATGCAGCTCTGCGATCTTGAAAGTCAGAAAAAAGTAAAGAGACACCAAATGTTAAGAAGCGGAAAGGGTTTTTCCACCATAGAGCAGTCCGCCGATATTCAAAAAGCAGTCGGTAAGATGGAAGAAGGAAGCAAGGTGGCGTTGTTAGAATGTATCTCGAATCTTACTGCTAATGAGATGTTTTCCGGAGAGGTGCCAAAAACAGAGTCCGCAGTAACAGATAAGATTCTAAAAGGGATAGCTGTATTAAGGGAAGAATTGACGCATCTTGTGATTGTGAGCAATAATGTTTTTGAAGATGGAAGAGTCTATGATAAGACTACGATGGAATATATCTGCACAATGGGACAAATCAATGAAAAGCTTGCAGCAATGGCAGATGAAGTTGTGGAAGTAGTCGTTGGGATTCCGGTGGTACTTAAGGCGAAGCGAACGGATAAAATGCGAAAGGAATGGAGATAAAGATGCATATTTTAAAATCCTTGGTAATTGCATTTTCCATATATTCTAAGATTCCTGTTCCGCAGTTTGAGTGGGAGGAAGAGGATATGAAATATATGCTCAGCTTCTTTCCGTGGATTGGAGCGGTCATCGGCGGATGTATCTGCTTATGGAATTATTTGTACCGCATATATGATATTGGAGAGATGTGTTATACCCTGATAGGTGCGGCAATTCCGCTGATAATTACCGGAGGCTTTCATGCAGATGGCTTTATGGATACTATGGATGCGTTTCATTCCTATCAGCCGAAAGAGAAGAAATTAGAAATTTTAAGGGACTCGCATATCGGAGCGTTTGCTGTGATTATGCTTGCTGTGTACGGACTGGTTTATTTAGGAGCATTTTCTGAGATTACGGATGGCAGGCTGCTTAAAATTATATGCGGCGGTTTCTTTTTATCGCGCTGTCTTAGCGGGATAAGCGTTGTCTCTTTTCCGTCAGCGAAAAAAGACGGAATGCTTTATCTCTTTGCAAGCAGCTCGCAGAAGAAGATTGTAAAGTGGTCCTTGTATCTGCAAAGTATCGCTTGTATCTGCTTTATGTTATGGCAATCTGTATGTGCAGGAATTATCGTGGCTGTATCTGCATTTTTGGCATTTGCGTATTACGGTTATCGGACGAGAAAGGAACTTGGCGGAATCACGGGAGATACGGCAGGATATTTTGTTTTGATCTGTGAAGGAAGCATGATGATTGCGGCAGCAATCATAAATGTATGGATGTAATGTATGGAGGAATGAAATGCGGTTAATTATTGGCGGATATGCACAGGGAAAATTAAACTATGTGCTTCATAAATATGATGCGAAAGCAAGTAAGGTTTGGGATGGTGAAATACCTCAGAACACAGATGAACAATGCAAAACGGTGATAATCAACCATTTTCATCATTGGGTAAAATTAAGAATTGCCTGTGATGGCTGCCCGGAGGAGGAGATCCTTCATTTTGTAGAGAACTATCCGGACTGCGTGATAATCAGTGATGAAGTCGGGAATGGAATTGTTCCCGCAGAAGCATCTGAACGGGAGTACAGAGAACGGACAGGAAGAATACTTGTTGAGCTTGCGGCAATAGCCGAAGAAGTGGAGCGTGTTATATGCGGAATAGGTCAGAAAATCAAATAACGCTTGTGCTGATCAGACATGGTGCGACAAGAGCAAACAAAGAACATAAATATGCAGGAAAAACTGATGAAGCCCTTATAGAAGAAGGAAAAAAGGAATTAGAAGAATATCGGAAGTTACAATACTATCCGGATGCTGACGTTTTGTTCACCAGTCCCATGAAAAGATGTATGCAGACCGCAGAAATTCTCTATCCCAAGCTTAAGCCTGTGAGAGTGAAAGATTGGGAAGAGATGGATTTCGGAGCATTTGAAGGAAAGAGTTATAAGGAATTGCAGGGGGATAAACGGTATCAGGCATGGATTGACAGTCATGGCACACTTCCTTTTCCGGAGGGAGAAAGCAGGGAAGAATTTATTGCACGCTGCAGGAAAGGCTTTCAGTACATGAGAGAGAAATTAAAGCAGACAGAAGCCGAAAAAGAGCCGCAAACGATAGGAATGATTGTGCATGGCGGAACCATAATGGCTTTGTTAAGCACATATGGGGACGGAGATTATTTTGATTATCAGACAGCAAACGGAAAAGGGTATATCTGCACAGTAAAAGATTTCTATAGGAAGCTTACGATTACAGAAGTAAAAAAGATATAGCAGGAGAGATTGCAAATATGAAATATCATATTACAGCATTTTTCTTAGGATTTCTGCTGGATTTGCTGTTAGGTGATCCGGATTGGCTGCCGCATCCCATCCGTTTGATCGGAAGCTTGATTGCAAAAACAGAGCAATGGTTATTAGGAGAAAAAAAGGAAAGAAACAAAAAAAGAGAACTTCGGATGGGAGTCTGGCTGGTAATCATCGTATTATGCGCTGTATCAGCGGCGGCTGCAAGCATCCTGCTTTTCGCTTATCAGATAAATGTTTATGCAGGAACAGCAGCGGAAACGATTATGACATATCAGATTTTAGCGGCAAAATGTCTGAAGACCGAGAGCATGAAGGTATATCAATGTCTGAAGAACCAGACATTGACCGAAGCAAGAAAAGCAGTTTCCATGATCGTCGGAAGAGATACGCAGTGCCTGAATGAAGAAGCAGTCGCAAAGGCGGCAATCGAAACAGTAGCGGAAAACACCTCTGATGGAGTGATTGCGCCCATGCTCTTTACGGCACTTAGCGGTCCGGTCTTAGGTTTTTTCTATAAAGCGGTAAATACAATGGATTCTATGATCGGATATAAGAATGATAAATATTTGTATTTTGGAAGGGCAGCCGCGAGGCTGGATGATGCCATGAATTTTCTTCCTGCCAGAATCAGTGCATATTTGATGATCGCCGCCGCTTTCTCAGGCGGAAAGTGTTTTTCGGGAAAAAGAGCATATATGATATATAAACGGGACAACAGAAAACATGCAAGTCCGAATTCCGCACAGACAGAATCCGTATGTGCAGGAGCCTTGGGGATTCAGCTTGCAGGAGATGCAAGTTATTTTGGAAAGCTGGAAAAGAAGCCTTATATCGGAGATGCTCTGCGGCAAGTCGAATACGAAGATATTAGGCGGGCAAACCGGCTGATGTATCTGACCGCGTGGATGAGTGAGATCATCTGTCTGCTTATTTTAGGACTGATCTATGTATATTAACAGGAAAGGCTTGGTTCATATGAGAGAAATTCATGGAGGTGATGTTTACAGAAATCATGTAAAAATAGATTTTTCTGTGAATGTGAATCCGTTTGGCATACCAAAAGCGGTCAAAGCGGCTTTGTATGAAGCGGTAGAAAACTGCAGCAAATATCCGGATATTACAGCCGAAAGGTTAAAAAAGGCAGTCAGCGGAATGCTGCATGTATCAAAAGAAAAGCTGATTTTTGGAAATGGTGCTTCTGAGCTTTTTATGGCAGTGATGCATGGAATCAGACCCGAAAAGACCGTTATTCCGGTGCCGTCCTTTTATGGTTATGAGTATGCCGCGCAGGCAGCAGGCAGCGAAGTGATTTATTATTATACTAAAGAGGAAAATGATTTTTGCTTAGATGAGGATTTTTTTTCGGTTCTGACAGAAGACGTAGGATTAGTTTTTCTTGCAAATCCGAATAATCCTACCGGAAATTTAATGGATAAAGAATATTTAAGAAATGTGCTGTGCCATTGCAGAGACAGAGGGATATATGTCGTGCTGGATGAATGCTTTGTTGAGTTTTGCGGCAGGGAGGTATCAATACTGCAGGAAATAGAGGAATTTCCCAATCTGATACTTATCAGGGCATTTACAAAGATATTCTCGATTCCCGGCGTCAGGCTCGGGTATTTAGTTTGCAGCCAGCCGTCACTTTCAGAGAAAATCAGCAGACAAATACCGGAGTGGAATCTCTCTGGTTTTGCACAGGCGGCGGGATGTGCATGTGCCGCGCAGACTGCATTTATTCAAAAAACAGCCGATTACATAAAGAAAGAACGGCAGTTTTTAGAAGTAGGTTTAAAACAAGCACAAAACAGGGTATATCCCGGAAAATCAAATTTTCTGTTCCTGTATAGCGATAGATTACTATATGAACCATTATTAGAAAAAGGAATCCTGATCCGTGATTGTGAAAATTTCAGAGGATTATCAAAAGGCTTTTACCGAATTGCTGTGAAAAGCAGGAAAGAGAATGAGATTTTATTAAAAGCGATTGGAGAAATAAAGTGAAATTAGAATCTAAAATAGAGCGTTTGCTTCCGGAAGAAATTGAAAAGAGAAGTTTTGAAATTATTTCACAGGAACTGAAAAAAAGGGGGATCGATCTTCCGGCAGAGGAAGCAATGATTACAAAGAGGGTTATACATACCAGTGCAGATTTTGAATATGCAGATACGATGACGTATTCAAAGAATGCCGTAGCGATTGCAAAAGAGCTTCTTTTAAATGGAGCAGATATTGTAACGGATACCAATATGGCGTTGTCAGGCATCAATAAGCGAGCGTTAGAAAAGTTAGGAGGACGGGCGCATTGCTTTATGGCGGATGAGGATGTAGCGAGAATTGCGAAGGAGCGGGGCGTAACAAGGGCAGTTGTCAGCATGGAAAAGGCAAGGGAGATAAAAAAACCCGCGATATTTGCGGTGGGGAATGCGCCGACTGCGCTTTTGCAGCTTTATGAAATGATACAGTCGGATACTTTTCGTCCGGCGTTTATTATTGGCGTTCCGGTAGGCTTTGTGAATGTAGAGACTGCAAAAGAGCTCATTATGAAAACAGAGATTCCTTGCATTGTGAACCGGGGAAGAAAAGGCGGCAGTAATGTGGCAGCGGCAATATGCAATGCACTTTTATATGAGCTGACAAGATAAAAGCCTGCAGGGAATGGAAAGGAGCAGCTATGCGATACGGATTTACGACAGGAAGCTGTGCAGCGGCTGCGGCAAAAGCGGCAGCATATATGCTTTTGACAGGAAAAGTAAAAACAGAAATTACCATAGAAACACCGAAAGGGATTCCTTATACGGCACCGCTTGCAGATATAGACCGAAAAGAAAATAAAGTCAGTTGTGCAGTAGAAAAGGATGGCGGGGATGATCCTGATGTCACAACAGGGGTATTGATCTATGCAGCCGTTTCCTATGGTGGGGGTAATAAACAAAGCATAGTGATTGACGGCGGCGCCGGAGTCGGCAGGGTGACGAAACCCGGATTAAATCAGCCCGTAGGAAATGCTGCAATCAATCAGGTTCCAAGAGAAATGATAGAAAAAGAAGTATTGGAGGTTTGCCGTCTTGCAGATTATAAGGGAAGCCTGCAGATTATCATTTCCGTGCCTGATGGAGAAAAGTTAGCGGAGCAGACCTTTAATCCAAGACTCGGAATCACAGGCGGTATTTCCATATTAGGAACCAGCGGAATTGTAGAACCCATGAGCAGTCAGGCGATATTAGATACCATCAAAGTGGAGTTAAACCAGAGAAGGGTACAGGGATTTGACTATGCGGCGGTTTCACCGGGAAATTATGGTCTTGATTTTATGAAGAGAACTTATGGCTATGATTTAGACAGAAGTGTGAAATGCAGTAACTTCATTGGAGATACCATTGATATGGCTGTGGAATTGGGATTTCAGAAAATGCTGCTGACCGGTCATATCGGAAAACTGATCAAAGTAGCAGGCGGAATTATGAATACCCATTCGAAAGAAGCGGATTGCAGAATGGAACTGTTGGCGGCTTTTTCTGCGAGAGAGCATGTGGAGCCGGAACAAATCTGCAGAATATTAGACTGTGTGACTACAGAGGAAGCAGTCCGTATTCTTTCAGAAAGCGGGAAATTACGTCCGGTAATGGAATATGCAGCAGAACGGATTTGTTATTATTCCCAAAAGCGTGGGAAGGGAAAACTTCAAGTGGATTGTATTTTATATGCGAATGAATTTGGTGAACTTGCAAGAAGTAAGGAGGCGGCGGAATGGTTTACTTTGTTGGAGCGGGAACAGGCGCAGTAGATTTGATTACAGTCAGAGGGATGCGTTTATTAGGGCAGGCGGATGTTGTGATTTATGCTGGTTCTCTGGTGAATCCCAAATTGCTGCAATATGCGAAAGAAGAATGTAAGGTGCACGATAGTGCAAAACTGACACTCGAAGAAGTGGTGAATATCATAAAAAGGGCGGAAGCAGAAGCAAAAACGACCGTCCGGCTTCATACGGGAGAGCCAAGTATTTACGGGGCAGTCAGAGAGCAGATGGATGAGCTGGATAAATTGGGAATTGCTTATGAAAGCTGTCCCGGTGTGAGCGCCTGTTTTGGAGCAGCGGCATCCTTGAACTTAGAATATACCTTGCCGGGAATATCGCAGTCATTGATTATCACAAGAATGGAAGGAAAGACGAAGGTTCCCGAAAAAGAAAGCATTGAGAGCTTTGCAGCACATCAGGCATCTATGGCAATTTACCTTAGTACAGGTATGCTGCGAAGCTTAAGTGAAAGATTAATAGCCGGAGGATATGCGAAAGAAACCCCGGCGGCACTTGTATATAAGGCAACGTGGCCGGAGGAAGAGGCATATATTTGTACTGTCGAAACACTTTATGATACGGCAAAAGAGCATGGAATCACCAAGACCGCACTTGTACTCATCGGAGAAGCTATTACACATCAAAAGTATAAGAAATCAAGATTATATGCGGCGGATTTCTCTACGGAATACAGGCAGGCAAAGGAACAGTGAGAATTATGAAGTTAAGCATGATCAGCTTTACAGAAACAGGATTACAGCTTTCGGAACAGATTGCTGATAAATGGAAGGAAGCAGAATGTGCGTTATATACAAAATGTTCGTCTTTTCGCAGGGAAAGCGGGCAGGTGCATTTTGTCAGCAGCAGTATTGCGGACTGGGCAAAAGAACAGTTTGAGGAAAGAAATGCTTTGGTATTTATTGGAGCCTGCGGAATTGCAGTTCGGGCGATAGCCCCGCATGTGACCGACAAGCTTTGGGATAGTCCGGTACTTGTCATGGATGAGAAGGGACAATATGTGATTCCGGTGTTGTCGGGCCATATGGGCGGTGCAAATGAACTCGCGCTTTCTATCGCAGAAAAAACAGGGGCGGAGCCGGTGATTACGACTGCGACAGATATTCAGCGTAAATTTGCAGTAGATATGTTTGCAAAAAAAAATGGGCTTGCAATTATGAATAAAGACGGGATTGCAAAGGTATCGTCAAAAGTATTGTCAGGACAAAGTATTACACTGTCTGTCGAACCGGGACATATTAAGAAGGATTGCAAACTGCCGGAATGTATACAGATGATAGAGTACCCGCCTGCGCAGAAGGCAGATATTGTGATAACTTCCGAAAAAAGAGAATTTGAGACTGCAATTCTTTTAAGACCGAAAGAATATGTCATTGGAATGGGATGCAGAAGAGGCAGGGAAGCAGAAAAAATAGAAAAGTTTATTCTCCGTAATTTGGCAAAGCTTGGAATTTCCACGGTCCAGATAGCTGCGTTAGCATCCATTGATGTAAAAAAAGAGGAACCGGGATTTCTTGCATGGAGCCGGAAAGAGAATATTCCGTTTAGGACATATACAGCAGAGGAATTAAACGATGTAAAGGGAGATTTCAGAACATCTGATTTTGTAAAAGACAAAGTCGGAGTGGATAACGTGTGTGAAAGAGCAGCGTTAAAAGCCTGTAAACCGGAAGGCAGGCTTATATATGAAAAGCACGCAGAGGATGGAATGACCATTGCGGTTGCGAAAAGAGACTGGAGAGTGGGATTTGATGAAACATAAGATTTTTGTTGTAGGTATGGGGCCGGGCAAGGAAGAAATGATGACAGGGGAAGCCTTATATGCTTTAGAACAGTCGGATGTGATTATTGGTTACACAGTTTATATAAAACTGCTTGGTGAACGCTTTCAGGGAAAGGAAATGCTGACTACGCCTATGCGTCAGGAAACAGAACGATGCCGTCTCGCGTTTGAGGAAGCAGAGAAGGGAAAACAGGTAGCTTTGATTTGCAGCGGCGATGCAGGAATTTATGGAATGGCATCCCTCATGTATGAAATCGGAAAAGAATATCCCGAAACGGAGCTTGCGGTAATTCCGGGCATTACGGCAGCAAGCAGTGGTGCGGCGGTGCTTGGGGCACCGTTAAATCATGACTTTTGCGTCATTAGTTTAAGTGATCTGCTGACACCCTGGGAGAAGATAGAGAAACGGTTAATAGCAGCCGCAGAGGGCGATTTTGCAATGGCAATCTATAATCCCTCTAGTCATAAGCGAAAGGAATATTTGATGAAAGCCTGCGATATTCTGCTTCGTTACATAGACAAGGAGAGAGCCTGCGGGTATGTGGAAAATATTGGAAGAGAAGGAACAAAGGCAGTAACCTGTACATTAAGAGAATTAAGGGAAGCGCAGGTAAATATGTTTACTACAGTATTTATCGGAAATGCAGGAAGCGAAATTATAAATGGCAGGCTGATTACGAAACGAGGTTATCAAATTGAAAAAGATACTGATATTTGCAGGAACAACGGAAGGAAGAAAACTGTCTGAATGCTTAGCGGCATCTGGAATTGCCCATACGGTCTGTGTTGCAACAGAATACGGAGAGATCGTGTTAAAAGAGCATCCGCTCATGAGCGTTCATCGTGGAAGAATGGCTCCGGAAGAAATAAGAGCTTTCATTCAGAATGGCTGCTTTGAGGCAGTAGTAGATGCCACACACCCGTATGCAGATGTGATTACAAAAAATATTAAGCTGGCAATGCAGGGGATGCATATTCCGTATTTACGTCTGAAAAGGGAAATGAATGTCCGGGGAACGGATGAAAGCGTCATTTATTTTGATACCAATGAGGAATGTGCGAAGGCATTAGAAGGAATAAAGGGCAATATTTTGCTTACGACCGGAAGCAAAGAACTGTCAAAATACTGCATTTCTGAAGAGGTGAAAAGCAGGCTTTTTGTAAGAGTGCTTCCGGGCATGGAGAGTCTTTCGCTTTGTATGGAACAGGGGATAAAAGGAAAGCAGATTATCGCTATGCAGGGTCCGTTTACTGCAGAAATGAATGAAGCAATGATTCATCAATTTGGAATTTCCTGCCTGGTGACAAAGCAAAGCGGTATGTCCGGCGGATATGCGGAAAAATTAAAAGCAGCAAAGAAAGCAGAAATTCCGGTGTTCGTAATCGGACATAAGAAACAGGATACCGGGGATTCTTTTCGTGAAATCTTAAGTAAGTTAGAATTGATATGCGGGAAGAAAATACAGATCAATGGTGAAATGCAGATTATTCTTGCAGGTATTGGTATGGGTCAGAAAAACAGTCTTACAAGGGAAGTGCAGGCTGCAATAGAGGAAGCGGATATTTTACTTGGGGCAGAAAGGCTGCAAAGACCCTATCAGCCAAGACTGGAGAAGAAATCCTTTTATATAGCAGACCAGATTGTTCCATATTTAAAAGCGATTCAGGAAAGAGAACTTTTTATGGAAAATATAAAGACAGTCGTTCTTTTTTCCGGCGACAGCGGCTTTTACAGCGGGTGCCAGTCGTTATATCATGCTTTGCAGGAAGAAATAAATACAGGACGGTTAAAAGCCGGTATACAAATTATGCCGGGAATTTCTTCCGTAGCATACTTGGCAGCCTGTATTGGTGAAAGCTACCAGGATGCTGCTGTCTATAGTATGCATGGAAAGGCTTTAAACAATCTTGCCCGCAGAATAAGTACGGAGCCGAAAACGTATTTATTAATGTCCGGCGTAAAAGATGTCAACCGGCTTGGGAAAGCTATCATAAAGGCAGGTATGACAGAATGTGAAATTGTGACAGGATACCAGTTGTCATATCCGGATCAGCAGATAAAAAAGATGACGCCGGATGAGTGTTTTGAAATGAAAGAGGAGGGCTTATATACCTGTTTTATAAAAAATCCCAATGCCTTACCGAAGAAACTGACTCATGGCGTTGCAGATGGAGCATTTACCAGAGATCGGGTTCCTATGACAAAAGAAGAGGTAAGGGAAGTCAGTATTTGCAAATTAAAATTGTATCAGGGTGCAGTTGTTTATGATATTGGCAGCGGAACAGGTTCCATTGCAGCAGAGATAGCAGGACTTTCGGATGATATACAGGTATATGCCATTGAACAGAAGAAGGAAGCAGTTTCTCTGATTGGACAGAACAAAGAAAAGTTTGGGTTAGAGAATATAACAGTGATAGAGGCGAGGGCACCGGAAGGACTTGGGGAGCTGCCGAAAGCTACGCACGCTTTTATTGGCGGAAGCGGAGGAAATTTAAAGGAGATACTTAAGACGTTATACGGCAAAAATCCCACTATGAGAGTGGTGATTAATGCGGTTAGTATGGAAACGATTTGTGAGATAAAAGAGATATTATCATTATTTCAAATAGAAAATGAAGAAATTGTGCAGATACAGGTCAGCAGAGCAAAGATGGCAGGACGGTATCATTTCATGCAGGCGGAAAATCCGGTATGGATCTGTGCATTTCATTTTTGCGGATAACCGACAGGCTGCGAAAAGCATAAGAAATGAGGAGACATGAAGCTGAAACGAATTATGATTGCCGCATCGAAAAGCGGAAGCGGCAAAACAACAATGACCTGTGCATTCCTTCAGACCTTAAAGAAGAGCGGACAGCAGGTGGTTTCTTATAAATGCGGACCGGATTATATTGATCCGATGTTTCATGAAAAAGTAATCGGGATTCCTTCTAAGAATTTAGATACATTTTTTACAAACGAGGAAGTAACCAGAGAGCTTTTCTTAAAAAACAGGACAGAAAAGGATTTTGCAGTATTAGAAGGCGTGATGGGACTTTTTGACGGACTTGGAGGAATCAGAGAGGAAGGCTCCTCTTATCATCTGGCTAAAGTAACGAAAACGCCGATTGTTATGGTGATAGATGCAAAAGGTATGGGGCGTTCTGTTATACCTGTGATTGCCGGATTTTTAGAATATGACAGGGAACATCTTATCCGGGGCGTTATATTAAACCGGATGTCAAAGGCTTATTATGAAATCGTAAAGCCATTGATAGAAGATGAATTAAGAGTGAGGGTGCTTGGATATTTTCCGGAGCAGAAAGACTTACATATAGAAAGCAGGCATTTAGGGCTTGTAATGCCAAATGAGCTGAAGGATATAAGAGCGCAGATACAGACTGCATCCGAAGAATTTGAAAAGACGGTTTCTGTTGAAAACATCATACAGATAGCAGAAACCGCAGAAGCACTGCTTTGTGGCAACGGGCAGGATGGCGGCGCAGCCGAAGGCCGGTGTGATAAAAATGACAGACCGGTAATTGGAGTTGCAAGGGATGAAGCCTTTTGTTTTTATTATGAGGATAATTTATCTCTGTTACAGGAAAATGGTGCAGAAATTAAATATTTTTCTCCTCTGCATGATACGAAATTGCCGGAAGGCTGCAATGCCCTGTTAATCGGTGGCGGTTACCCGGAATTATATGTGAGAGAATTAAGCGGCAATATGAGTATGCGCAAAGCAGTAAAGCAGGCGTTTGATAAGGGAATGCCGATGGTTGCAGAGTGCGGCGGTTTTATGTACTTGCATTCCGCAATGACAGATAAAGCCGGAGTCAGTCATGCTATGGCAGGAGTGATTCCGGCAGCGTGTTCATATCAGGGAAAATTAGTCCGGTTTGGATATATTCTCGTAAAAGAAAACAGAAGCTTGTTTTTACCGGAAGGGGAAAGCATAAAAGGGCATGAGTTTCATTATTTTGACAGTACGGATAATGGAGATGACTGCACAGCGGTAAAACCAGTTACAGGCAGAGAATATGCATGTGTGATGGAAGGGGAAAATTACTGGCTGGGATTTCCGCATCTGTATTATCCCTCTAATCCGGCCTTTGCAAAAGCGTTTGTAAAAAAAGCGGAAAGGTATAAGAAAAGCTGATATTCAATATATTGTTAGAAAGACAAAAACGGATGGAATCAGATGGATTGTCGCAATGCAGTATATTCTAACGATTACTATGATATTATTGTCAGCGGATCAGATATTGTTCCCGGAACAGAAAATGTTTGTACACAGAAAATTGCAGACCGGTATGCGGTCTACTATCTGAACAGGGAAGAAGTGCCGCCGTTATCCATTGGGGTATATAAATATGTCAATATACCCAAGTGTTTTACGATTTTAGATCAGCTTTCGTTAGAGGTCAGCGGAATTACCAGAGTACAGACACAGAGGAATTTAGAGCTTGGCGGCAGAGGGATTTTGATGGGATTTTTAGATACGGGAATCGCATATGAGAACAGTGCTTTCCGGAATACGGACGGCAGCAGCCGTATCGCTGCCATCTGGGATCAAAGCGAAGATTCTGAGAGAACCCCGGAGGGATTTATCTATGGGACCGAATACACAAAGGAAGAAATTGATTATGCATTACAGCAGAAGAATCCCCGGGACTATGTACCGCAAAGAGATGAAATCGGTCATGGGACGAAGTTGGCTGCGATTGCAGCGGGCAGTGAAGATGCAGAACAGGACTTTATCGGTGCTGCGCCATATGCGGATATTGCAGTTGTGAAATTAAAGCCTGCAAAAGAATATTTAAGAGAGTTCTTTTTTATAAGGGAAAATGCTGTTGCTTATCAGGAAAATGATGTGTTTACAGCCATTGATTATCTGAATAAGCTGGCAGAAAAGCGTGGACAGCCGTTGGTATTGTGTATCGGGATCGGGACGAATCAGGGAAATCACGGCAGCGGCGGCAGGCTCGCATCTTATTTGGATGATATTTCTGAGCGGTACCGCAGG
Organism: uncultured Eubacterium sp.; assembly: GCA_964462405.1. Classification (GTDB taxonomy): domain Bacteria; phylum Bacillota; class Clostridia; order Lachnospirales; family Lachnospiraceae; genus Roseburia_B. The sequence continues at coordinate 5,923 of CAYWXJ010000010.1, read as the reverse complement.
GCTGTCTGTATTGCCGTTGGAAATGAAGCAAATGCAAGACATCATTTTTATGGCGGTGTCAGTGAAGATACGACGGAAAACGTAGAAATTAATGTTACACAGGATATGCGGGGCTTTACTGTGGAATTGTGGGGGAGGTCTTCGGAATTATTTGCCGTTTCCGTCACCTCGCCGACAGGAGAAATCCTTCCGAGGGTTCCGGTCTATAACGGACAGCAGCAAAAGCACCGTTTTTTATTGGAAAATACAAATGTCACCATTGATTACCAGCTCGGAGATGCAAGAAGCAGGGAACAGATCATACATTTCAGCTTTGAGCAGGCTGCGGTGGGAATCTGGACAATTACTGTATATCCCTACCGAATATCCGACGGAAATTTTAATATCTATCTTCCAATCTCTGAATTTTTAGAACATGAAGTGTATTTTGTGCGTTCCAACCCGGAATCTACCCTTACGGTGCCTTCCGGTGCAAGATTTCCTATGGCTGTCGGAGGGTATAATGCAGTGACAGGCGGCGTCTATATTGAATCCGGCAGAGGATATTCCATCGATGGAGTTGTGAAGCCGGATTATGTGGCGCCTGCCGTAAATGTTTATACCCAGAATACCTTTGGGAATTATGACAGAATGACGGGAACAAGTGCAGCAGCAGCCATATCGGCAGGTGCGTGTGCCCTGCTGATGGAATGGAATTTGAATTATATTGATAACCGGACGGTAAATTCCATTGAGCTTCGGAATCAGATTATAAACGGAACAAACCGTATGGCAAACCAGCTTTATCCAAACCGGGAAGAAGGCTACGGACGGCTCGACATTTATCAGAGTATTTTAAACATGAGAAGCTTGTAGAGGAAAAGATAACTGTGGATAATTGCTGTTTCTTGTGATAGAATGAAAAAACAGTAAGAATCAAAGGATACCGGACTAAAGGCAGAGAATACAGAGGAAATCTCCATATATTACAGGGATTTTCTCTGACAATGGCTACAGGAAAGGAGCAGGTGGAAATGATGCTGCCGCAGGATTTTGAAAACAGAATGCGTAAGATGTTAGGAGAGGAATACGAAGCCTTTGTGCAAAGCTATGACGAAAACCGTTATCAGGCACTTCGCATCAATCCTTTCAAAACAGAAACGGAGCGGTTTTTGAAAGATGCTCCGTTTTCCTTAAGCCCTGTTCCCTGGGCGAAAGAAGGCTATTATTATGGAACAGAGGATCAGCCGGGAAAGCATCCCTATCATGATGCCGGAGTCTATTACATTCAGGAGCCAAGTGCCATGGCGCCGGCGGAATATTTAGAAGCACAGCCGGGAGAGAAGATTTTAGACCTCTGCGGGGCACCGGGAGGAAAAAGTACCCAGATTGCAGGAAAAATGAAGGGAAAGGGACTTCTCATCTGTAATGAGATCCATCCTGCCAGAGCAAAAATCTTATCCGAAAATATAGAAAGGATGGGGATTTGCAATGCGATTGTCACAAATGAAACGCCGGAAAGACTAGCCGATGTATTTGCAGAATATTTTGATAAAATCTTAGTAGACGCACCCTGCTCCGGAGAGGGCATGTTCCGTAAGAGTGAAACCGCCTGCGAAGAGTGGAGCTTGGAAAATGTGAAGCTCTGTGCTGACAGACAGGATAAAATCTTAGACTGTGCAGCTAAAATGCTTCGTCCCGGCGGCAGACTGGTATACTCTACCTGTACCTTTGCCCCGGAAGAAAACGAGGGAAGTATCAGCCGTTTCTTAAGCCGGTTTCCGGAATTTGACATTTTTCCGGTTGAGAAGGCAGAAGGAATGACAGGGGGCAATCCGAATTGGATTCAGGATGCAGCAGAGCATATCGAAGATACGATACGCCTTTTTCCCCATAAGCTTAACGGAGAGGGACATTATCTTGCGGTTTTAAAGAAAAAAGAAGACGGAAGCGGAAGGGAATTTGCAAAAGGTGGCGAAGAACGCAGAGCCACGAAGGATGTATGCAAAGCCTGTTTTGAATTTGCGAAGGAGAATCTAAAGGAGCTGCCGGAGGGAATCTATCTTGCCTTTGGGGACCAGCTTTATCTTGCGCCGGTGCAGACACCGTCTTTAAAGGGGTTAAAAGTATTAAGACCGGGACTGCACCTTGGAACGAATAAGAAGAACCGCTTTGAACCCTCCCATGCACTGGCGCTTTACCTTAAGCGGCAGGCAGCGGTGCATACTTATGATTTAGCGGCAGATGGCAATGAGATTCGTGCATATCTGGACGGACAGTCGATTCCGGCAGAAGGGGAAAAGGGCTGGTATCTGATTACCGTTGACGGCTACAGTATCGGCTGGGGCAAGCAAGCTGGCGGGATGATGAAAAATCATTATCCGAAGGGGCTTAGGAGGAATATCTGAAAAATGCGGTAGTTTGGCTGTTTTCCACATTACATCAGATGCCGCATAGCAACTTCCAGAAAGCAGTTCAGATAGTCAGAATGCCACTTATCCTGGTGAATCAGTATCTGCGTATAGATAGGGTAATCCGTTTTAAAATTTATTTTTTCAAACATATGGTAAATAAGCTCCTTTTTTACGGCAAATTCCGGCAGCAGACCGATGCCGATGCCACAGAGGGAGCTTTCTTTGATGACAGCAACGGAATCTGTTTCTAAGGCAATCTTTGGGCGGACGCCTTCCGCATGAAGCTTTTGTTCGAATAATTTCCGGTAAGCACACGCAGGGGAAGGAAGCAAAGCGGCATAGGTCTTAAAATCCTCTGCGGTTACATGGTTCTTGCCGGACAGCTCATGGGTGGAGGAGGCAAACAGTAAAATATTCTCCTTGCGTTTCTGCAAAACCTGAATGGTCTTACTCTTGACAGGGGTATCTAAGACGATGGCAGCGTCAATCTCTCCGTCGTTTAACATCTGGCAGTAATCCTTAGTTCCGAGTATATTCAAAAAAATCTCCGTGTTGGGACAATGAACAGTATATTCCTTTAAAATATTGCCGAACAGATAAGTGGCAATCGATTCTGTCACACCGATGGTCAGACGGCTGAAGGTCTGATACATCGTGCTGATTTCCGCAGATAAAGAAAGCATCTTTCTTGCATAGGGAAGCAGGCGTTCTCCTTCTGAGGTCAGGGTCACATTCTTTCCCATACGTTCAAAAAGCTGTACGTCAAGCTCTTTTTCTAACAGCTTTATCTGGGCAGTCACACCGGACTGGGCACAGCCTAAGACGGCTGCAGTCCGGGTGAAGCTTTTTTCTTCATATAAGGTCAGAAAAGTCTCTAAATGCTTAAAATTCACAGGATACTCCTTTGCTATCAAAATATCAGATGGATAATTAAAAAATAATCAATAATTGTGATAGAAATTTTACCATAAACGACAAAAAATCTCAAGTTTTTTTACTTTTTTGCGGGATTTTCTTTACAGCCCTTTTAGAATTTCGTATACTCACAAAATGAAATAAAATGGAACAGGAGAGAAGATTATGAACGGATTAACCGAAATCAGATGGCACGGCAGAGGCGGTCAGGGTGCGAAGACAGCTGCACTGTTGCTTGCAGATGTGGCATTTAGTATAGGAAAACATGTACAGGGTTTCCCGGAATATGGTCCGGAGCGGATGGGGGCGCCGATTACTGCCTATGACAGAATCAGCGATACCGATATTCGTGTACATTCAAATATATATGACCCGGATTTTGTCGTAGTCGTAGATGATACACTGCTTCACAGCGTAGATGTGACAAAAGGCCTGAAAAAAGAAGGTGCGATTCTTATCAACACCGAAAAGGAAAAAGAAGAGATTCTGCCGCTTTTAAAAGGCTATGAAGGAGAAGTCCATATCATCAATGCCAGAAAGGTATGTATGGAGACCTTGGGAAAATATTTTCCGAACACGCCGATGTTAGCGGCAATCGTGAAAATTTCAAAGGTTATGGATAAGGAAGTTTTCTTAAATGAGATGAAAGCCTCCTTAAAACATAAATTTGCAAAGAAGCCGGAAGTATTAGAAGGCAATCTTAAAGCATTACAGTTAGCATTTGAGGAGGTTCACTAATGGCATTGTCAGCAAAAGAGATTAATGAAAATACAAAATGGCAGGATCTGACCGAGGGACTGCAGATTTATGAACCTGCCACATCTAAGAATTTTATGACAGGCGAATGGAGAACAAACACGCCTGTGTTAGATAAAGAAAAATGCAGAAATTGTCTGCTCTGTGTACCGTACTGTCCGGACAGCTCCATTCCGGTAGCAAAAGGGAAACGGTTGGATTTTGATTATGACCACTGCAAAGGATGCGGAATCTGTGTAAAAGCCTGTCCTTTTGGTGCAATCAGCATGAAGGAGGGCAAATAATATGGCAGTCAAAGAAAGAATGTCCGGCAACGAAGCCGTAGCATATGCAATGAAACAGATTAATCCGGATGTCATGCCGGCGTTTCCGATTACACCTTCCACAGAGCTTCCGCAGTTTGTTTCCACCTATATTGCGAACGGGGAAATGGATACGGAATTTATTCCGGTAGAAAGCGAGCACAGTGCTATGAGTGCCGCAATCGGAGCAGAGGCAGCAGGAGCAAGAACCATGACGGCAACTTCCTCTGCAGGTATGGCATTGATGTGGGAAATGCTCTATGTAGCGGCATCAAACCGTCTGCCGATTGCACTTGCTTTAGTAAACCGTGCCTTGTCCGGTCCTTTGAATATCAACTGTGAACATTCCGACAGTATGGGTGCAAGAGATTCGGGATGGATTCAGATTTATGCAGAAGACAATCAGGAGGCGTATGACAACTTTGTACAGGCATACCGGATTGCAGAGCATAAGGACGTTATGCTCCCGATTATGATTTGTCAGGACGGATTTATCATCAGCCACGGCGTTCAGAATATTGAATTGTTAGAAGATGAAAAGGTAAAAGCCTTCGTGGGAGAATACAATCCTACACATTACCTGTTAAATGAAAAAGAAACCATGGCGTTAGGCCCTTATGCGGTAACGAACTACGGTATGGAAGCAAAACGTGCACAGGCGCAGGCGATGATGAATGCGAAGCAGGTCATTTTAGATGTGGCTGCAGAATATGAAAAGCTTTCCGGCAGAAAATACGGATTCTTTGAGGAATACCGTTTAGAGGATGCAGATTATGCTATTGTAGCCATCGGTTCTGCCTGCGGTACAACCAAAGATGCCATTGATATTCTTCGTGCAAAGGGAATAAAGGCGGGACTGTTAAAGGTTCGTGTCTTCCGTCCGTTCCCGGGTGCGGAAATGGCAGAAGCCTTAAAGAACTGTAAAGCAATCGCTATTATGGACCGCTGCGAAAGCTACAGTGCCAACGGAGGTCCGTTGGCAGCAGAATTATCCGCAGCACTGTTTCAGGCAAAGAGTAAGGCTGAGATATTAAAGATTGTCTATGGCTTAAACGGAAGAGATTTTACCGTGGAAGATGCAGAAAAATTATATGAAGATTTAGCGGATATTGCCGCTAACGGTAACCATGAAACAGAAGAATACCGTTATATCGGTTTGAGAGATTAAGGAGGTGTCAGAAGATGAGTCAGAAAAAGTTTAAAGAAATACAGGAAAGACCAGAACGTCTGGCACCGGGACACCGGATGTGTGCCGGCTGCGGCGGAACTATCGCAGTAAGAAACGTATTGAAGGCACTGCATCCGGGAGATAAGGCGGTAGTCGGAAATGCCACCGGCTGTCTGGAGGTATCCAGCTTTACCTATCCCTATACCGCATACGAAGACAGCTACATTCACAATGCATTTGAAAACGCAGGAGCTACCTTGAGCGGCGTAGAAACTGCCTACAATGCACTGAAGAAAAAGGGTAAGATAAAAGAAGACTACAAATTCATCACCTTCGGCGGTGACGGCGGAACTTACGATATCGGTCTTCAATCACTGTCAGGCGCTATG
>CAYWXJ010000009.1:0-31596 GCA_964462405.1 uncultured Eubacterium sp. | reverse complement strand
TACGCCTCGTCTACCTTGCCGACTGACTTCTGCAAATCGATAATGTAGATACCGTTGCGCTCCGTGTAGATGTATGGAGCCATTTTCGGGTTCCATCTTCTTGTCTGATGTCCAAAGTGAACACCTGCTTCCAGTAACTGTTTCATTGTAATAACGCTCATTTTCTTACCTCCATGTGGTTGTTGTCTTCCATATGCTTCCTTTCCTGAAACACCGTTTCCGGCACCTGTTTCATCATCCGCATATGTGTTTGCTGTTTCGACTTTTGCCGAACCTGTAAGATTATATCACATAGAGTCCTGATTTGCAAGCATTTCTTCAATATTCTGCTGATCTTCTTCTGTAATCAACATTTGTACATCCAATGTTACAATTAAATTCTTCTGATTATCTGCGACATCAGAAAAGCAATTCTGACTATGCTTAATAATCGGAGGCATTGAAAATACATGGTCATCCAGAACAGTTAAAATTTCCTGTACTTTGCATACCTCAAATCCTATCTTCAATCCTTCCATATCAACCACTACAATATTTTCCGTTTTTTCACCGTTATATCCAAATTTTACGGGCAGACTGTATACAGGTATGATTTCACCATGCAGATTCATAATGCCTTTGATATACGGCAACGTATTTGGAACGCTCACAACATGCATCTTTTGCTCAATGGATTGAACATGTTCTAACGCAATGCCATACTTTACTTCCCCTAATGTAAATGTCAGTAACTGCATATCCTGCCTCCTTCATTAAAAGACTCTCTTATTGCACTGCTGTTTCTTTTTCTACCTTCGTTGTCAATAAAACAGCTATCTCTTCATAGGTAGAACCCTTAGGTATATCATATACTCCTGGAAGGATAAAATTATCATAATTTTCCTGAATTAAAAATTTATTAAAAGCATCTGCATCATCTATTAAGCCCGCCTCTGCTAATTTTCTGCAGATAACATCGGAATATTCTCCCCTGCCTACTTCAAAGCGGATTTTCTCTCCGGCCGCAGCAGATGCCAACGGTTTCTCTTCTGATATATTCTCTTTATTTTCTGCTGCTTTTACTGTTTTTGAATTTTTCGCTTCTGAATTTTCTGTTTCGGTATTTTCATTTGCATTCTTTGCTTCGGATGTCTCTTCTGTTTCAGTATTTTTCGCGATAGTTTCCTTCGTCTGCTGTGTATCCTCCACAGCAGTGGTATCCGAAACCTCCTGTGTACTGTTCTGAACTTCTGCTACCGTCTTCGACTCTGAATTTTGTGTCGGAACCTTCTGTGATTCCATATCATTTTTATGTATGGAAATTGAAATCATAAAAATAATTGTAGTAACAACTACCCCAATTCCAATTCCTCTTAAATAATATTTCAATTTCACTTCTTTCGTTTCCCTTCATACAGTCCGATTACTAATTGAACCTCACCTAATCCCAACGCCAATTCCCTTGCAATTTCAATGGCTGTCTTGCCTTCTTTATGCAATGACAAAATTGCCGCATTATGGTTAAACGTTTCCTGTTCCTCAGTGTTGACCTCTGCAAAATTTTCTGTACTCCAATCCTCTATCGGCGTAACCGGTTCTTCTTTGGCAGCAACCGGCTCTAATCCCACTTCTTCCATTGTGGTTCTCTGCATGATATGACTTGCAATTTCTTCATCCTTCTTTTCCAAATCACTCGCTAACTCCTGCAGTTTCGCTGAAAACTGTGTCAGCTCCGCATGTTTATCATTTAACATACTGTAAAGAAACATAATTTCATTATGGGTCTTATTCATAGATTCCACAATCGTATCAGCATATTCACTGATTGCCATAATCTTTTCATTGCACTCTTTTTCCATTGAACGTTCCGATTTAACTAATACTTCTTCTACCTTTTCTTCTACTCTGCCTTCAATTTCACCGGATACCTTCTTAAGTTCCCGTTCCATGACCTTTTGAATCTCATCATTACTCAATTCTCCGATTTTACTCAATTCTCCCGGACCTAACTTTTCTGTAATAAAAAAACTGGCAATAAAAAATACCACACCAATCACCAGTAACAGAATTTCTACTCCTGTCATGTCATTTCTCCTCTAAACTTTCATATCGAAATGGCCACTCTCCTGTTTGAGAATGACCTTTCCGCTATCTTCTTCTTCGGACTTTTTCTTTTTCTTCTGCCGTCCTTCATATTCATTATTGCCCTTCTCCTTGGCATCATACCGCTTTTCATGTTCCTCTGCATCACTCGCATGGTTCACCTGTTTTAACTGCCTTTGCTCCTGCGTTTTGATATGTGCCTGGATATTCTGCTGTTCCGTCATAGGTTTGCTGTCTTCCTGCTGTTTCAGCACACCTATATCCTGTGTCCTTTGAATAACTCCGTTCAATGTTACCGGTCCAACCGCCATTTTGCCTCCTCACACTGTCACTTTACAGATTCATCGCCTTGATTTCTCCATCCACAACCAAAAACTGACAATATTTTCTCTGTTCTTTCGTTGTCATTGATATATCTGAAATCTTAATTGTAACCCCCGGATGAATTACATTCTGCACTTCGACCTTCGCCCGTCCTGCACTCATAAACTCCATACGCAAAACATTGATTTCTTCATTGATCGGTGCAAGCTGCCCCTGCAATGTCTTTAATGCAATTACCTGCGTCTTCATAAATGCAATCTTATCTGCCGGAAGTGAAACCCCGGATTTTAATTTTTGACTGTAATTGATTAATATCGGACGTATCACTTCGATTTTTTTACCGATCTTCTTCGCTTCCTGCTGAAGCTGTGTATAATGCTCTAATTTCTCCGGCTCGATACCAACTTCCACATGGGTAGACGTACCCATTTCAGACCCAATTGTCCGCGCAGAAACTTTACTGCTGGCTCTGACAGATCCGCCCATAATAAAGCCTTTTCCACCGCTTACGTTAATCTCTGTATTTGCAGATACATTGCTTTGAATAATAGACTCTGTTTCCACATAACCGCCGGATTTCACAGTCGCACTTTCAATAAATTTGATTACGACATTTCCCTTTGCAGAGAGCAATCCCTTACCCATGCCATGTATGCCGCGCTGTACAATAATCTGTCCGCCTGCATAAAGCTGTGCACCTTCTACGACACCCTCTACAACTATATCACCGTCTGCGCGCACAACAAATCCGCTCTTAACATTGCCTTTAATCGATACATTTCCCGGATAATTAATATTTCCAATCGAATTATCCACATCTGCCGGAACTTCATAAACCCCGGATACAAATACCTTTCCCTGCACCAGAGAAGCATGTCCTGTTACTTCTGAATATAACTCAGTTTCGTCTTCGGACAGACGAATATTGTTCGCATACGACAACCGCAAGTTTTGTACTTCCCTTGGTTTCAGCTCATTGCCAAGCACATCACGACCAGCATCTCCCGGTACTGCCGGAATTAACCTTGCTAATAACTGGTCTTTTTCCACCTTGCTGATAATATTCAATTCATGATAATTAACAGAACCATCTTCATTATGCTTCGGTTTCAGGCTCTGATTCGTTGAAAAATAGTATTCTATCTTTGCATCCTTACCGATCGTCGGCGGAGTTCCTTTTCCAATCAAATACTCCGTACAATACTCACGGTCCTGCAAAAGACTACTCACCATTTTTTCATCTATTCCATATATAATTTTTTCATGTCTTAAGGCATCTTGTATATCTTCTAAGGTAATACTCCGTCCTGTATCGGCAGCCGGATAAAATGTACAACGTACCAACATACAATCTAAAGACAGATTAATGATTACTTTCTCATTAAAAGGATTGCCCATGCAATCCCCAATATACACTTCTTCCGGCACAATTGATGTAGCTGCCTGATTTAAAGTCATTAAATTATAGTCACTATATCCCTGACTATTGAGATACGTGATGATCTCTTTCACATCCAGTCTCTTTCCCCCTTCCTGGGGCGGAAAAAATTTAAGATAGAAATCATTATTTTTTATTACAGGCTTAAAGTAACTATTCCTATTTTCCATATTAAAATCTCCCCCATTAGTCTACAAGGATGTCCATATAATTTCCCATCTTCTTTCGCATTTTCATCAATGCTTTTGTATGTAATTGTGAAATTCTAGATTCGGAAACTTCAAGGATCTTGCTGATTTCTTTTAATGTCAGTTCTTCATAATAGTAAAGTTCAATTACTCTTCTTTCTTTCTCAGTTAATAACTCTAATGTATCTTTTAAAACTCCTTTTAATTCATTTTCTTGAATTTTCTCTTCTGGTTGTATAAAATGTGAATTATTCCGAGCATCCATCACCGGCTCTGTTCCCTGTTCCAAATACTCATTCAGGGAAACAATATTCGTTATCTTTAATTGCGACTCCCAAACAGAAAGCTCATCGTCAGATATTCCTATTTCCTGTGCGATTTCCTCTTCGCCGGCATTTTTACCGGTTCGCATTTCTATTCTTTTCACTGCTTCGTCTATTTTCTTCTGTTTCTGCCTTACTGTTCTTGGAATCCAGTCCATCTTTCGGATCTGGTCCAGAATCGACCCACGGATTCTGAGGCTTGCATATGTTTCAAATTTTACATCCTTTGCTGCATCAAACTTATCAATCGCATCAATCAAACCAAATATTCCATATCCTACTAAATCGTCATATTCGACATTATAACCAAGATACATACTTAATCTGCCTGCTACGACCTTAACTAACGGTGCATATTCTAAAATAATTTTTTCGCGTATTTCGGATGAGGGATTTTTTTGATATATTTCCCATAACTTTTCTTTTTCTGTTGTCTTCATTCCAAGCCCCCATTACAAATGTTAAATTATTCTGCATCATCTTCTGTTGCTTCTATATTCTCCTGTTCGTCTTCGCTGTCATTTTCTGTGGGACTCTCCTCTTTTTCTTTTTCTTCTTCCTCGGCAGCCATATCTTTAAAATTCATATTTATTATAATACTGATCACTGTACCTATTACAAAAAAAACTATGCAGACGAGCACAAATCTTTTTGCAAACACAACAACATCCACTCGTTGTACAAATGATAACATACATGTTACAAACCCGGCAAGCAAAGCTAAAACTGCCGGTATTGGCTTTGTATTCATTCCAAACTCCTCCATTCACAGAGGTTTATATTTTTTTTAACGGTTTTCCTACAGATTTGATATAAAAATCCCCTGTATCGCAGTGCAATTCTACTGTACGACCATAATTAAGTCCTGTGTCTTCTGCAATTAACCTAATCTTTAGTTCTTTTAACTTTTCTTTGGCAGCAATTGCATTTCTCTCTCCAATATTACCAACATTAGACATCCCACTAACTTCGAACATTTTTGCCCCACCGGCCATTTTAGCTACCAGACGGTTACGATTTGCTCCTGCACTGACCACCCGGCGAAAAAGTTCTTCAATCCCCGTATCTGCAAACTTCGCAATATTGCTGTTATTTCTCATTTGCGTACTATCCGGCAGCATATAATGTACCATACCACCAACTTTTGTAACCGGATCATAAAAAGTCAAACCTATGCAGGAACCGAGACCTAATGTTGTTATAATATCTGGTGCTTTGCATATATTTAAATCTGCCATACCCACTCTTATAACTTCGCTCATGTATCTGCTCCTTATAGTGAAAGACCAAGTGCTGTTAATATTTTATCATAGGAATCCTGTTCAGGCATTAAAATAAAATATCCATTAATCATAACTTCATCCCCAAACTCAGTCTCAATCAGCAGTGCATTTTCCCCAAACTGTCCAAACTGAATTGCCGGAACGCTTAAGATAGATGCCGCCATATCCACTGCAATGTACGGAATAGAAGGTGTTATCACCAAATTCGTAATTGTAGATAATGCTGACAAATAAGACGCTGCAATAATATTTCCAATTTCTTTTAATGCAGATAAATCCATCTCATCAAACTCGTTCTGATAATTTATATCTCTTCCCATTAATTTATTGACAAGATACTGGGCAGAATCCATCTTCAATAAAAACATCATACTGCCGTCAATATCTGTCTGTACCTCCAGAAAAATGCCGACAATAATCTCATCTTCCGGACAAATTGATGAGCCTAATTTAGATGCCTCCAACAGCTCCACTTTCGGAACATTCATGTTAATTCGTATTCCCAACATAGATGATATTGCTGTTGTTGCATTTCCAGCACCGATATTTCCAAGCTCTCTTAAGACATCAACGTACATATCGTTGACCTTTTCTAATGTAAATTTACTCATTCTTTCCTCCATATTCAGATAGGAATATATAGAACATAGTGAGACTACTCCAAATAGTCTCACTATGCCCTTTAAACATTTTCGGATTCGTCAACGACTGCGTTAATGTCAAACAAAGAAATCAGTTCATCCCCATGCTTGCCTATTCCGAAAATAAAACTGCTCTTATCATTCTTTGCAGTTTTCGCCGGACGGTCAATATCCTCCGTTGCCAGTTCTACTACCTCTTTTACTTCATCCACAATAATGCCAATGGTTCCCTGTTCTTCAATCTTTAAAATGATGATTCTGGATGCATCCGTAAATTCGTCATCTTCCAGCTCCATTTTTAATCGAATACTCATAACCGGTACAATTTCACCACGTAAATTCAGAATCCCCTTAAAATAAGTCTGTACCTTCGGAACTCTGGTAATGCTCTGCATACGGACAATATTATCGATATAATTTATATCAAGACCATACTGCTCATTACCAATTTTGACAACGATATACTGTTTTGTATTTTTTTCAGATACTTCAATCGCATTCTCCATTCCAGACACCTCCTTAAATTAATGCATTTACGTCTAAAATCAATGCCACTTCACCATCACCAAGAATTGTTGCGCCACTGATAATCTTATTATTCTTAATAAACTTACCAAGTGATTTAATAACAATCTCCTGCTGTCCCATCAGATTATCCACAACAAGACCTGCAAACTTGTCACCCTTCTTAACAACAACAACCGTCAAGCTTTCCGGCGTTTCTTCCAATGGCTCAATATCTAGAATCTTATCCATCCGAATCAGCGGTATTACCAGACCTCTTAAATGAATCACTTCCTTAGCCTCTACATAACGTATATCTTTTACCGGAATATCTTCGATATTCTGAATAGAACCTAAGGCAATGGCATATTTCTCATCCCGGATTTCTACCATTAATGCCTGAATAATAGCGAGCGTAAGTGGTAATCTTACTGTAAACTTAGAGCCTTCGCCAAGCGTACTCGATACTTCTACATCTCCGCCTAATGCCTCAATATTAGAACGTACGACATCCAGTCCTACCCCGCGTCCGGAAATATCTGTAATCTGCTTCGCCATGGAAAAGCTTGGTATAAAGAGCAGATTAATAATCTCCTTCTGGCTCATAGATTCAGCCTGCTCAGGTGTAATAACGCCTCTTTCAATCGCCTTTTCTTTTACCTTTTCCGTATCAATTCCATTACCGTCATCACTTACTTCAATGATAACGTTATTGCCTTCCTGAAATGCATTTAAGTAAATTGCTCCTTTTTCCGGCTTTCCTCTCTGCTTACGGATCTCTGCACTCTCTAAACCATGATCTGCGGAATTACGAAGCAAATGCTGCAGCGGATCACCAATCTGGTCTACTACCGTACGATCCAGCTCTGTATCTTCACCGCTCATATATAATTCCATGTTCTTATTCAGCTTTCTTGCCAAATCACGGATCATACGCGGGAATTTATTTACAACGCTTTCAATCGGAACCATTCGAACTTTCATGACAGACTCATGCAGGCCCGTTGTAATTCTTTCCAGATACTCAATTTGCTCATGGAATGCCTGGTTCTCAAAATTACCGCTTTCTGTCGTACTAATAGACACCAGACTGTTTTTTGCAATAATCAGCTCACTGACCTGATTCATAAGTGCATCGAGTTTTTCAATGTCTACACGGACAGTACGGCTTGTGACAGGTTTATTTGATGATCCTTTTTTCGCTGCCGACGTCTGTGCTTTCTTTCCTGAATCCGCCTGAGGAGCAGATACCTCTGCCGGAACTTCTGATGGCTGTTCTTCTTCTGTTACAGCTAAATTCGTTTCTTCTTTCTTTTCAAGGGTATCCGCTTTTACTTCCTCAGCAAGAACGGTACTGATTTCCGAAACAGCTTTCGCCGCCGGAACAATCTTGTCCAACGGTTCTGAAGATGTCAGGAAGAAAGAAAAATCAAGTTCAAACTTCTCGTCCTCAATATCCTGAGAACTCGGACGATAAATAACAATCTCGCCAAAATCTTCCATTGCCTTGAATACAAGAAATGCTCTTGCTGCCTTTAACAGACAGTCCTGATGAATATATACGGTAAAGCCGTAAATATGCTTTCCGGCCTCTTCTGCACTCTTAATCGCTTTTTTTTCGCTGTTGGTAAGCTCTACATTCAGGAACTTTTTCTCTTTTGTCTGATCTGTTTCTGCAGATGCCGTTTTTGCTTCTGCTGAATCTGAAGCTGCCGACTTGCCTTCTGACTGGGCAATAAAATCATTCAGCTCTTTGATGATGGACTCATTATCTTCTGTTCCCTCATCGGAAGTTTCTTTTACATTTTCCAGATATTTATCCAATGCGTCTAAACACTCAAACAAAATATCTATCATCTTACTGTTGACTTTTATCTTATCGCCCCGAACTTCCTGAAATACATCTTCCATATCATGGGTCAGATGCTGCATACGCTTAAATCCCATAGTTCCAGCCATTCCCTTTAAAGAATGCGCTGCGCGGAAAACTTCATTAATCGTATCTTTGTTGTCAGGTTCTTTTTCCAGAGTCATAATACAGTCGCTTAAGTTCTGTAAATGTTCGTTGGTTTCATCGATAAAAATCTCTAGGTATTGACTTACATCCATCCTACTGTACCCCCACTCTCTTTGTGATTGTTGATGCAACTTCTGTCAGCGGAACTACTTCATCCACCACGCCGGCTTCATAGACAGCTTTCGGCATTCCATATACAACGCAGGTCTGTGCATCCTGAGCAATTACATGAATCGGCTTTTCTTTTTCTAAAGAAAGGATTCCCTTTGTACCATCCGCTCCCATTCCGGTAAGCACCACACATACAATTTCATTAAATCCACTCTTCGTCAGTGAATCGTATGTAATATTTGCACAAGGCTTTAATCCACCGATTGCAGGCATATCATTCAAAGTAATCTTATGCCGTCCATCCGGCATCTTCGTCACTTCCATATGCTTCCCGCCCGGCGCCACATAAACCCAGCCTTTCTGTAAAATATCACCCTCTTCAGCTTCTTTTACAGAAATTTTGCTCAATTCATTCAGCCTTTCTGCCATTGACTTTGTAAATCCTGCCGGCATATGCTGCACCAGAACCATTGGAGCATCCAAATTACCAGGAAGATATGGAATGACACTTTGAAGTGCCTTCGGTCCTCCGGTGGAACAAGCCAGTGCAACCAGCTTATTGCCTTTGGAAGAAACAGCTTTCTTATGATTCATACTATTCCTTGGTATCTCTGCGGCTGGCTTTGCAGTCCGTACAATACTCTGTGTTCTCAATACGGCTGAAAGCACAGATAATAATGATTTCTTAAATACCTCGCCTTTTGCCTCTATGATATTCGTAGGCTTCGTTACAAAATCGACTGCCCCAAGTTCCATTGCCAAGATCGTCACTTCTGCATCTTTGACCGTTGCAGTACTGACCATGATAACAGTTGCCCGGATTCTGTCCTTTTGTAACTTATCAAGTAGTTCCAGACCTCCCATTCGGGGCATATTCACATCCAAAACAACTGCATCATACTTCGTTGTCTTAAGCTTCTCATATGCCTCCAGTCCGTCTTTACAAACATCGGTCGCCTGAAATGTACTATCTGTATTGATTATATCACATATTACCCTTCTCATGAGTGCAGAGTCATCAACAACCAAAATATTTTTTTTCATGATACCTCCCTTTCCTTATCTGCACCATTTCACGCAAACAAATGAAATAATTTTTTAACTTCTTTGTCTGTCTTTTCTCTCTTCCTCGAAGATATATTGTATGATTTCTTCCCGAACCCATTCATCATGAAAAATAAACTGAACACGCGTTTCAATCTTTCCCTGCCGATTCTCCATTTCTTCGGATGCCAGCACATGTCCTTTAATATAATACTGCTTATCCATCTTGTCATTGCAAAGCCGTACAATCAATAAAATATAACTGTCAATTTTTAACTTCTCTTCTCCAAGAAGCTTAACACCGCCGCCACTCAAATCAAGAATCATTGCCTGTTTCTGATTCTCATAGAAATTTTCATCTCTAAGAGCATCAAAAATCTCTTCTGTAGATTTCCTTTGTGCATCTTGCTGTGAAATCATATAAAACTGTGCATTCATCAGGCACGGATAACGGTAATATTCTCTTCGCTGAAATTTTTGCAGCTGCGTATGTAATTCCATCACTAATACAAAAATATTATCTTTCTTGTAACGCTCTTTAATCTGTCCAATACTATGATACAAGCCGCTGTTCGTATAAAAAACAAATTCGAAGCGAATCCCGAGCGGAAGCAAAATTACCTTTCCGTTTTCGATAGGCATTGTAATTTCCAACTCTCCATTATCCATTATATCATTTACCTGGCTTTTATATATATGTGGCGATATACCTGTACTCTCTTCCTGTGCCACCTGCTGTACCATCCGAATATCAACTTTGTCACCTAAGTGTATTAAATTTGTCACCATTTTACGTCCCTCACTTAACTACTTTTTCTTGATAAAAAATGAATAAACAACTGGGTGATACCTTTGTGCATAGGCATAATCTCACATTCATCATTTATATAATTATTGGTTAATATTTCAAACGCCCTGGAAGATACGGCATTCGGTTTTTCTATGGACACCAGCTTCTGACCGCGCACCGCATTTTCCATTTCCTGATCCTGCGGTATCATACCCAAAAACTTTATATTTCCTCTTAAGAATTGCGATACAACCGTTTCCAGTTTTGAAAAAACCACTTCACCTTCATCCACACTGTTTACTCTATTGGCAACGACACTGATTTTTACCTTCTCTTTTGAAAAAGTCGGATTGCGGTACAATGCTTTCAAAAGAGAATACGAATCTGTCAGCGAACTCGGCTCCGGCGTCGTAATCAATAAAACCTCCGGACTTGCTAATACAAATTCTAAAACACTGTCTGAAATTCCTGCTCCGGTATCTATAATAATAACATCTGCAAGTTCATTTAATTCTGCAAGGCTGTGCACCAAATACACAATCTGATCCTTTGATAAATTATTCAGACCTGCAATGCCTGAACCGCCGGAAATAAATCCAATATCCATCGGTCCCTGGGTGATAATTTCACGGATACTCTTTCCGCGATAAATTAAATCACTTAAATTATACTGTGGAACTGCGCCAAACATGACTTCCACATTTGCCAGTCCAAAATCTGCATCAAATATTATGACCCGCTTGCCCATTTTCTGAAGCCATACAGCCATATTTACTGCTATATTTGATTTTCCGACTCCGCCCTTTCCGCTTGTAATTGTGACTACCCTGGCAATTTTTGTCGGAATCTCCTGGCTTTTTTGCTTAATAACATTTCTAAGCTGTTCTGCCTGATCCATAGGCTACCTTCCTCCTAGTAACCGTTTTACCATCTTCTGTGAATTAAAAAGTTCTATATCATCCGGAACATTCTGTCCATTTGTTATGTAGGAAACCTCTGCCTTTGAATATAATTTTATATTCAAAATATTTCCATAGGTCGTTGTTTCGTCTAATTTCGTAAAAATGATTCTGTAATCGGAAATCTCCCGGTATACATCTGTTATTTCAATCAAATCTTTATATTTTGTTGTCGCACTTAAAACCAGATACACTTCACTGTCGTAGCGAATATCCACACTCTGTATCAGTTTTTTCATATCTTCCTTCTGATTCTGGCTCTTATGTGAAAATCCCGCAGTATCTACAAGAATTGCATCATAATCCTCTAACTTTTCTATTGCCTGATTCAATTCCTCTACAGAATAAATAATATTCAAAGGCGTATCCAGAATATTCGCATAGGTACGAAGCTGCTCCGCCGCTGCAATACGATAGGTATCAGCCGTTAAAAATGCCACTTTTCTTCCCTGTTCTACTTTCAGTTTGGAAGCAATCTTAGCAATTGTAGTCGTCTTTCCTACTCCGGTAGGTCCTACAAAAAAGATAATCTTCGGTTTCTTTCCAGACAGATCAATTCCATGCGACTGTCCGAATTTCAGAATCATCTTCTGATAGACATTCGAAAGAATATAATCCACGCTGTTTCCGTTCCAATTCACTTTTTCCAATTCATCCATGATCTGATTGACATATTTTTCATTCACTTCATTGTCAATCAAAGTTTCATATAATACCTTGATAAAAGCAAGATTCTCACTCTTTTTGGATTCTGTTTTCATAAATTCTTTTTCTTCTGCAGGAGATTTTTTCTCTGCCGCTAACTGTTTTTCTAAAATACTCTGTAAATTTTCAAGTTTTTCCTCAATCCTCTCCCTCTGTTGGGGATCTTCTTTTTTCAGGAGATTTGCATTACGTTTCAAAAATTCGATTGCGCTCTGCTCTGCCTGAGACTGGTCTACATCATGATTCGTTATGGATGAAATTTGAATCGGCTCATCCGCTGTCACATTAATGGTTTCATGCATTTTCTGCAGATTTTTGAAAGCCATGCCAGAATCGATGCGATTCTCCTTCTCTTCCATTGCCGCAGTCACTTCAAAGGTTGATTTTCTGAAAGACTGGAACATTCCATGCGGCTTAATCTCTTTTACATTCATTACTACTACGCCTTCGCCAAGCTCTGCTTTTGCCTTTGTGATTGCCTCTTCCTTTGTTTTTCCCTGAAATTTCTTAATTGTCATTATCCTGTCACCATCCCAACTGACTGTAATTCAACATTGGATTCAACTTCATTATAAGAAACAACAATCAAATCCCTGAAATAATCCGATGTAAGCTTCTTAAAATACATTCTTACAATCGGTGATGTAATTATGATCGCATTTTTGCCCAAATTCTCTAATTTTGCGACTTCTGTTTCAACAGAAGCAATTATTGCCTTCGTCCGTTCCGGATCTAAAGTCAGATATGCTCCCTGTTCCGTCTGCTTAATAGATGCCATAATATCCTGCTCTGTCTTAGGATCTAACGTGATCACACTTGTCACTTCATTCGGTGCAAAATATTTATTGGAAATCGCACGCTTCAAACCTTGTCTGACATACTCTGTCAATACATCCGTATCCCTTGTCGTAGCCGCATGATCTGCTAAGGTTTCAAATATAGACAATAAGTCCCGGATTGAAATACCTTCCCGCAGTAAATTCTGCAGTACTTTCTGAACTTCTCCAAGTCCTAAAAGCTTTGGCACTAACTCTTCCACCAGTACAGGATTGCTTTCCTTTAAGTTGTTTACCAGATTCTGTACATCCTGTCTGGTCAATAGCTCGTCTATGTGCGTACGGATTACTTCTGTCAGATGTGTTGCAATAATAGACGGCGGGTCTACAACCGTATAGCCAAGGCTCTCCGCCCGTTCTCTCTGTCCTTCTGTAATCCAGATCGCCGGCAGATGGAAGGACGGCTCAAAGGTCGGTATACCGGTGATTTCTTCCTCTACATATCCGGGATTCATAGCCATATAATGATCGAAGAGAATCTCTCCTTCTGTTATTTGAATTCCTTTTATCTTAATAATATACTGGTTTGGGTTTAACTGGATATTATCACGAAGACGAATAATCGGAACTACAGTTCCAAGCTCTAATGCGATCTGTCTGCGGATCATGACAACACGGTCTAATAAGTCACCGCCCTGATTCACATCTGCCAGCGGAATAATACCATATCCAAATTCCAGCTCGATGGGGTCCACCTGTAAGAGCGACACCACATTTTCCGGCTTCCGAATTTCTTCTGCCTCTGTTTCCTCCATATCGGCTTCTTCCTCAATCTGTTCAATTCCAATATTTTTAGAAATACTCCGTCCTGTAACGATAAATGCAACACCAAGTCCAAGAAAAAGATACCATTTGAACGGTGTCGTAATGCCCAAAAAGCACATGGTAACACCGACGATATACAATACCTTCGGCATACCAAAAAGCTGTTTGATAAGAATTGCCCCAAAATCTGCTTCTTTCGATGCTTTTGTAACTAAAATACCGGTTGCAAGCGAAATTAATAAGGAAGGAATCTGGCTGCAAAGTCCATCTCCGATGGTGAGCAGACCATATTCCTGAATTGCATCGCTAAATTCCAGTCCCTGCCTGGTCATTCCCATTGCAGTTCCGCCGACCAAGTTGATAAATGTAATTATCAGACCTGCTGCCGCATCTCCCTTTACATACTTTGTAGCACCGTCCATATTACCGAAGAAGCTTGATTCTGCCTGAATCTTCTCCCTCCGTGTCCGTGCTTCCTTTTCCGTAATGGCTCCTGTATTTAAATCTGCATCAATGGCCATCTGCTTTCCCGGCATTGCATCCAATGTAAATCTTGCAGTTACTTCCGCTACTCGTTCCGAACCTTTATTGATTACAACAAACTGAATAATAATTAAAACGATAAATACAATTACTCCAATGATCAAATCGCCGCCGCCCACAAAGGAGCCGAATGTCTCTACAACATTTCCCGGATCTCCGGTCGTCAATATCAAACGTGTCGAAGATACATTCAAAGAAATTCTGAATATTGTCGTAAAGAGCAATAACGTCGGGAAAAAGGACATATCCAGTACTTCCTGCACAAACAAAGCATTGAACATGATAATCAGTGCGATAGAAATATTAATCGCTAACATAAAATCCAGCAATGTGGAAGGAATTGGTACAATGAAAAAAATTACTGCTGCGAGCAAATACAATGCTACACCGACATCTGCTTTTTTCATTTCGTATCCTCCTTCTAATTATTCTTTAGATTATATACCATCGCCAGAACCTCTGCTACTGCCTGATAGAGTTCCGGCGGAATTTCCTGCCCAACATCCACATTTGCATAAAGCATACGCGCAAGTGGTTTGTTTTCAACAATTTCAATATGATTCTCTTTTGCCACCTCACGAATCTTCAATGCCAGGTGGTCTTCGCCTTTTGCAAGAACAACCGGTGCTTTTGCTTCATTGGAATCATATTTTAATGCAACCGACAAATGTGTCGGGTTTGTAATAATAACATCTGCTTTCGGAACGTCCTGCATCATTCTCCGCCTGGAAGCTTCCTGCATTCTCTGACGCTGTTTTCCTTTGATTTCAGGATTTCCTTCTGTATTCTTATATTCATCTTTTACTTCCTGCTTGGTCATCTTCATATCTTCATGGAACTTATGCTTCTGATAAAACCAGTCCAGCACACCAATCACAAGATATACCAATGCAATTTTAAGTCCCGTGTCTACAATAATCTGCCCACACAGGATAATTGCCTGCATCAATGGAATATCATACAGTACAAACAGCGTATCCGCGTTCTTTTTAATAGAGGAATACGCCACATAAGCAATAATCACCAGCTTTAAAATAGATTTTAGCAGCTCAAACAGGGAATCCTTTGATAAAATTCTCTGAAATCCATTAATGGGATTAAATTTGTCTAATTTCGGCTGCATCGGTTTTGTCGTTATCTTCCAGCCTATCTGCAAAATATTCACCAGCACACAGATTGAAAACCCAATGATAAAAAACGGCAGCATAATCTGCAGTGATTCTACAATTATAATATATAAAAAAGAAGCTACACTGTGCCCGCTGATTTCCTGCGAATTATTTTTTACAAAATCCGGTATTCTTGTATAAACAAATGAAAATACACTCAAAAAACTATTATATACATTGGAAGTAAATACTTTCAATATTAAAAATAAGGCAATCAAATCAAATGCATGATTCAATTCACGGCTTTTTGCAACCTTACCGTCTTTTCTGGCATCATCCAGCCTTTTTGCTGTCGGTTCTTCTGTTTTCTCTCCGCCAGGACCATCCTTCGCAAACCACTGCAGTTCATAAGGAAGGCGTTTATTATTCCATTCTGTCAACTTTCATACATTCCTTTTATCATAGATACAATTGTCCGCTTCATTTCCTCAAAAATAAAATCTGATATATTCATCAGCAGTCCGATTGTTAAAAACATAACAACCAGACCCAATAATACCTTGAGCTGCATACCTACTGCAAACATATTCATCTGCGGAGATACCTTTGCCATAATTCCAAGAATGCAGTTCAATATCATAATACATGCAAAAACAGGGAGGATAATACGAAAGGCGATAACAAAAGAATCAATCATATAAGTAATCATTCCCTGCAGAAGATGATCCCATTGAAACACCTGCCCGTTCACAGGTATCAACTGGTAAGAATCCGCCGCTGCCCGCAATAAATAATGATGCATATTCGTTACAATTAAAAGCAATAATACCAGATAATTGTAAAAGTTAGCACTGACACTTGCCTGTGTATTCATCTCCGGATTATATTCAGTTGCCATGGAAAAACCTATATTCATATCCAATAAATTCCCGGCTAATAAAATAATGGAATTACATATGTTTGCTGCAAACCCAATGAGCAATCCTGTAATTCCTTCTTTTACGACGATAATGGAATATTCTACAATTCCTGTATAATCAAGACTTTCTTTAGGAACTACCTGATACAGAATCAGAGAAATAAAAAAGGTCAACCCAATCTTAACTTTCCCCGGCGTATTCGACATTCCAAAAAATGGCGCAACAGTAACAAAACAGGAAATGCGGACCAAAATCAACAAAAAATATTCAAATGTAAGTAAGGAAAAGCTATAATCAACCATAATCCAACCTAGCTTAAGTATGCACTAAAGTCTGTCCACAGGCGCGTCATATAATTTGACATAATATCTAACATCCAGGAGCCAAACAACATAATTCCAAGAAAAACCGCTACTATCTTCGGCACAAAAGTAAGTGTCTGCTCCTGAATAGATGTAACCGTTTGAAAAATACTGATAATCAATCCGACTACTAATGATATAATCAGCAAAGGCGCCGATGCAACGATAATCGTGTAAATAGCCTCCTTTGCAATCGTAATCACATCTCCCTGCGTAATCATCTACATTCCTCCTGTCAGTCCATTCTGCTTCCATCTGCAAAATGACGGAACTCAATAAAACGTCTTAACAAGGCTTCCAACTACCAAATTCCAACCATCTGCCAGAACAAATAGCAATATCTTAAAAGGCAGCGATATTGTAGTCGGCGGAAGCATCATCATACCCATAGACATAAGCACAGAAGCCACTACCATATCAATTACTATAAACGGAATATAAATCAAAAATCCTATAATAAAAGCGGTCCGAAGCTCACTGATAATAAAACTTGGAATCAAAATAGAAAATGGAACTTCTTCATAGCTTTCATATGTCTGACCGGAAATTTCTATGAATAGATCAATATCTTTTGTCTGAACCTGACCATTCATAAATTCTCTCAAAGGTTCGCTGCCAATCTCGATTGCCTCTTCCTGTGTGATCTCTCCTGCATCAAAAGGTTTTATTGCTGTTTCGTTAATTTCTGCAAACACCGGATTCATGACAAAAAACGTCAAAAACAATGCCAACCCTATCAACACCTGATTCGGCGGAGATGTCTGAGTACCAATAGCCGCCCGCAAAAAGTGCAGTACAATAATAATCCTGGTATAGGATGTCAGCATAATCAAAATGGACGGTGCCAGAGAAATAATCGTAAGTACTAATAAAATCCGAATGGAACCGGATAAAGTCCCTTCCTCGTTATTATAGATAAAGGTAACTCCATTCGTGCTGTCGGAAGTAGCACTCTCCACATCTTCTCCTCTATGTACATCAGGCTCTGCAATATCATCACCTGTAGGCACTTCCATTTCACCTGCCGTATTACCAGACGTTGTACTGTCTGCAGCTCTGGTATTGTTGACTGTTCCGGTTGCATATACATTCTGCCCTTTTGACAGCACAATGACAACCAGCATCACCAATACTGCAAAAATAACAGACACTTTACAATATGACTCTTTTATTTTATTCATAATTCGTTCCAGTCTACTTCTTCGGTATATGTTCTTTTAATTTATCTAATATTTCTTTAAAACTTTCTGTCGAAATCCCCACCGGAAACTCATCTTCCGGCATTCCTTTTAACTGTTCTTCTGTAAGCTTTGTCAGCAGACGTACTTCATCTTTTCCAATCGCTATGACCAGATACTCATCCCCCGCTTCAATAATCTGAATATACTTATTCTGTGTGATTTTTAAGGTTTCGATAATCCTCAGATTCTTATTGAAGCTATGTCCCTTCTGATAACCTGCAATCCAACGTGTTGCCACATATGTAATCCCAAGGACAAAGACAAAAATCACCAGCACACCTAACAACTGCATAAAGCTGTTAAAAGAAGAAGTCTGCACTGCTATCATATCCATATTAACCTACAACTTTTTTCACAGCTTCTAATACTCGTTCTGCCTGGAATGGCTTAACGATAAAATCTTTCGCTCCCGACTGAATCGCTTCGATTACCATCGCCTGCTGACCCATCGCAGAACACATAATAACGCAGGCATTTGAATCAGCTTCTCTGATTTTCTTCAAAGCCTGAATACCATCCATCTCCGGCATTGTAATATCCATCAGTACTAAATCCGGTTTGGTTTCGTTGTATTTCTCAACTGCTTTCAAACCATTCTCTGCCTCACCTGCGATATTATAACCACTCTTAGTTAAAATATCTTTAATCATCATTCTCATAAACGCTGCATCATCACAAATTAAAATATTTTTTGCCATTTTTTTACTCTCCTGTCTTATTTATTTTACTATTTCTGTAATTCTTACACCAAAGTTCTCTTCAATTACAACAACCTCTCCTTTGGCTACATACTTTCCATTTACAAGTATATCAATCGGTTCACCGGCTATTTTATTTAATTCAATAATTGTTCCCGGTGTGAAATCCAATATTTCCTGAATTGATTTACTTGTTCTTCCCAATTCAACGGTTACATCCAAAGGCACATCCATAATCAAATCTATATTCTCTGATTGTAACGCTGGGCTTATGCCCTGTGTAAACGCCTGGAACTGCGCCGGCTGTACGTTGACTGGTTGTGACATTACCGGTTGAGACATCATTGGCTGTCCCATCATCGGCTGTCCCATCTGTTGTGCTGTCATAGGCTGCTCCTGTCTCGGTTCTGCTGCTGGCTGCGGTGCAGCAGCTGCCGTATTACTACTTTCTTTGCTTACCGTTGCTACATTTGCATTTGCGTCCATTTCCATGTTCTTTGATATACTCGAACACATTTCCCTCGCAAATGAAAACGGATACAACTGCATAATCTGGCTGTCAACCAAATCACCGATTTCCATCCGGAATGAAATCTTTACAAACTGACCTGCCAGAAAACTGTCAATGGCCTTTTCATCCACAGTTTCTGTTAAATCAACTACATCTGCCTCCGGGGGACTGATGTCTATCATTTTATTCAACATTGACGACAGGGAAGTTGCTGCGGAACCCATCATCTGATTCATCGCTTCACTAATCGCACTCAAGTGCAATTCACCAAGCTCCGAAGTTGTATTCGTTCCATCTCCTCCCATCATCAAATCGGTGATCACCTTTACATCATTCTCTTTTAACACTAAAATATTGCTGCCATCCAGACCGACCGTATATGCAATTCGAATAAATACACATGGTTTTTCATATGCTGCTACGATGTCTTCCCATGTAGCAAAGGAAACGACCGGCGTTGAAATTTCAACTTTCCTGTTTACCAACGAAAACAGTGTTGTTGCTGCTGTTCCCATACTGATATTTGCAACTTCCCCAATTGCATCTTTTTCAGTATCAGAAAGCGGTTGTTCATCAACACCAGAACCTCCCGGTTCACTCAACAGGGCATTGATTTCTTCCTGCGATAACATTCCATCCATTGTCTTATTGCTCCTCTCTGATTACTGATGTAATTCTTACTGCATATTGTTTATCCGATGCTCCTGGCAATGCAGTAAACTTTCGGATATTTCCAACATATACATCCAATTCTTCATCTACTTTTGAATCCAACCGAATAATATCTCCAATCTGTAAATTGGTAAAATCACGCACAGAAACTGTGCTTTTTCCCAAATATGCTTTTATCGGCATCGGAGCCTTTGAAATCAAACTTTCAAGAGCCTGGGTATATTCAGTTTCATCACTCTTCTTAATATTTGAATACCAGAATTTTGTATTCAGCTTATCCACGACAGACTCTAAGGTCATAAACGGCAGACATACGTTCATCAATCCTTCTGCCTCTCCAATCCGCATATTGATCGTGACGATTGCAATCATCTCATTCGGAGAAATAATCTGCGCAAACTGCGAATTTGTTTCTATTCTTTCCAACCTTGGATTGATCTCGACTACATTCTGCCACGGATCACTGAGCAATTCCACACATACAGTCATGATTCGTTCAATAATCAGCAATTCTATCTCTGAAAAATCACGGTTCTTATCTAATGGCTGTCCCGTTCCTCCCAGCATACGGTCTACAATCACATATCCAAGATTAGACGCCACTTCTAATATGATATTACCGTTCAACGGTTCCATATCTACAACTCCAAGTAAAACCGGATTCGAAAGTGCATTGGAAAATTCCGAATAAGTAACCGCTTCGGAATTCATCACTTCCACCTGAACGCTTTTCCTCAGATACACCGGAAGGTTCGTTGATAATAATCTTCCATAATGCTCAAATATAATCTCTAAGGTCCTTAAATGCTCTTTTGAAAATTTAGAAGGTCTCGCGAAATCGTAATTCTTCACCTGTTTTTCAGGAGCATCCTTCATTTCTTCTACATCAAGTTCACCGTCGCTTAACGCCTGCAGCAAACTGTCAATCTCATTCTGGGATAACACCTCACCCATGAACTTTCACCACCCGCCTAATGCGTTTTTCTGTTACTGACATGTAACCGTAGGAAATCCTACGCCAATAATAAAATCCGAATCAAATAGTTTCTGCAAATCTGCCACGATCGCATCCTGTACTCCCTGCTGGTCTGCCTTAAACTCTTCATATGTAAATCCCGAAACTACAGACGTGATTTCACTCATAATCATATCCTTTTTCTCTTCCATAGTTTCTCCAAATGCTTTATAACCGTCACTTTCCGTATTCATGAAAAGTGATACGGTAATTACTGCATAATGGTCTTTTCCATCTCCCCCGTCTTTCAAATTAATTGTCATGCTGTCTGCAATATTATATGTTGCCAACTGATCAATCGGAACACTGGATACATCAGAAGTTACAGAACCGCTCTCTAATTCCAGATTAATTGCACTGCACACCTGAGTAATCAACTCATTCGCTTTCTTTGTTTCCGGCAAAATGGTAATCGTCAAAATAGCTGTCAAAATTAAATTTGCCAGAACCAATGCCAGAATCACAACTGTAATAAGATTTTTTTTCATTTGCCTATCCCTTTCTTATTTTTAATTATCTGAACTGTAGGAATTATAAATCTTAATCTCTACTCTTCGGTTACGGGCCCTTCCTTCCGGTGTTGCATTGTCTGCAATCGGAACATACTCTCCTCTTCCCGATGACTTCACCAAACCCGGTTCCAAATCTGTAATATTTCTAATATAATCCGCCACATTCAATGCACGATACATGGAAAGCACATCATTATTTTCATATTTATCGTTTGAAATAGGCACATTATCTGTATGACCTTCAATCTCAATAATATTGCTGTTATAATTTGTAAGGATCGCGCCTATCTTATCCACCAGAGGATATGCATCCTCACGGATTTCAGACTTACCTGAATCAAACAGCAATGCTCCATTTAATGTCAAAAGAACATATTGTGCATTAAAATCCACCTCAACCTGGTTCTGGATTCCATATCGTTCTGTCTGTTCGCTGATTTCTTCTGCCATCTCTTCAGATTCCTTTACGGCTTCTTCCTGATATGCCTCTTTCACGCTCTGTTCTTCTTCATTCTCCTCTACTGTCGTTTCTTCTGATATAGACTGCTCGAAAAACATGCTGAAATTCTCCAACTGGCTGACTCCGGAAGAAATCAACTGCCCTTCCCCGACAGATGAACCGCCGGAAGGCAAAACACTGAAGCTGCTCTGCAAAGAAGCAATTACCATTTCAAACTTCTCCGCATCAACCGTTGACATTGAAAAGAGCAATACGAAAAAGCACAATAACAAATTCATCAAGTCACTAAATGTATTCATCCACGCCGGTGAGCCTTTGGGGGCATCTTCCTGCTTCTTTCTAGCCACTATTCTTCACCTCCGCCAGCACCAAGGTCATTTCTGACTGCCGGTGATAAGAAGGACTTCAGTTTCTCTTCAATTACCCGCGGATTTTCTCCCGCTTGAATTGATAAGAGACCTTCTACCATAACCTCTTTCACAATTACTTCCAAATCATTATTCACTTTCATCTTCGTTGCAATCGGGCTGCACAGCCAGTTTGCAATGATAGAACCATACAATGTTGTAATTAAAGCAACCGCCATAGACGGCCCGATGGCTGATGCGTCTTCCATGTTATTCAACATATTTACCAGACCAACCAGGGTACCGATCATTCCCCATGCAGGACCTAATTCAGCCCATTTCTCCCAAAAACTGATAACCTTCTTATGTCTTTCTTCCAGACAGGTCAGTTCTGTTTCCAAAATTCCACGGACAAGCTCCGGATCTGTACCATCCACAACTAACATGATACCTTTCTTTAAGAATGGATCTTCTATGTCATTAGAAGCTTCCTCTAATGCTAAAAGTCCTTCCTTTCTGGCAACATTTGACAGATCAATAATATTGCCGATAACGCTTCCCGGATCCATTGCTTCTTCCTTGAAAGCAAGGGTAATACTCTTCAATCCGCCGATAAAGTCTTTCATCTTATTCGATGCCAGAACACCTGATATAGAACCACCCAGTGTAATGATTATCGAAGGTACATCAACATAACCAAAAATATCCGCCCCTGCAGATAAGATACCGAAGATAACCATGGAAAATCCAAGAATCGTTCCCAATAAAGATGCTATATCCACTACTTTCACCTACCTATTATGTTTTCCAGGCAAATGACACACATGCCATAAACCCCCTTTTATATAAGTTTACTAAATTTTGACAGACTTGTCTATAAACTTCTTAAAATATTTTTTGCAAAGTTGCAAAAAACTGTCGAAATGCCCTGTTTTTTATGCTTCCGCTTCTGAAAAATGTGCATGATTTGGTGATGCATCACCAAATCATGCACATACTATACCATATCTTGCATTAATATGGAATACTTATACTTTATATATGCAAAACAATCTGCATATATTATTTATAATTATCGTTTCAGATTAATTAATTCTTCAAGAAGTGTATCGGATGTTGTAATAACTCGTGAGTTAGACTGGAAACCTCTCTGAGTAATAATCATCTGTGTAAATTCTGTGGAGAGGTCTACATTTGACATTTCCAGTTCGCCGCTTGTCATACTTCCTCCATCGGCTCCAACCTCTACACCGATTCCATCAAAATCTCCGGAGTTTAAAGTTGTAGTATAGCAGTTCTCCCCTACTTTCTCAAGACCGGAAGCATTTGCAAACTGTGCCACTGCAATCTGTCCTAATAATACGGTATTTCCATTATCATAGGAACCGTAAATTTTACCGTTGTTGTCAATCGTAATTCCAGTCATGGCACCTAATGCTTTTCCTTGTCCGATGCTGCCGTTTGCAGAACCTGCATCCGCTCCTATGGTGCTCTTTCCGCCGTTCTCTGCAGCCTTGCTGCCTGAAAAATCAATGGAAATATCCTCAAAATTATTTCCGAGTGTTTCTGCAAGATTTAACATTACACTTGGAGAACCTTCTTCACCTACATAAGAAAATGTACCGTCATCCGGATTAAATTTCAATGTATAATTGACAGCCGGCGTTGAATATTCAAATGCTCCTGTATCCGGATTGAACTGAGCCGTTGTAGTTCCGGTAGAACCTAATGCGCCAAGCTGTGCATATGTAATGCCGAATAATTCCGTAACATTCCCTGTTTTAGCCGCTACAGGTGTCAGTGCCTCACCATTCATTGCAGCCTCTGCCGTATCATACTTGCTGTATGCTGCAATGGTATAGGTATTATTTGCCGTATCTAAAGTTACCTTTGCATATCCCGGAATTGCTTCTCCTGCAGCGTTGTAGCTTGTATAGGTATAATAATAATCCCCTGCCTGAATATCATTGTTGATGTCCGCAGCCGCATAGTGAATATTTTCATTTGTAATCGAATAGGTCTTAGTAGCCGTTGTATCCTGACCGAATACCTGCGACAGCTTACCGCCTTTATTCAAATATTTGGATAATACGGAATTATTCTCAGAATCTAAAATATCGGTAAGCTCTACTGTATAGCTCTCTGTATCCGCATTTGTTACCTTAACTGCAAATTTTGCAGTATATCGATAACCTAATTTATCGTAAAAATTCAAATTCATCGCATATCCGTCATCGCTGGTCACATTGGTATCGTTTTTATCCATGACACCGCTGACGGTTCCAAGCGTTGTTGCTTCCGGTGCAGAAGTAAGATTCTTCTCCTGCATAATGCGAAGAGCAGATACCGTATCCTTTTTAATATCACCAGTGGTTTCGTCTACCTGCCAGCCCATTACAGTATAACCGGTAGATGTCATACAAAGATTTCCTGCTCCGTCAATATAGAAGGAGCCTGCTCTGGTAAATAAATTTTCAGAACCGGTATTGACAATGAAGAAATTTGTCGTACTCTTATCCGTCAGACGAATATCAAAAGGATCGCCTGTGGTTTCTGCCGCACCGGATGTAGTAATAGTCATCTTTGTTGCTCCGGTCGTAACGCCAAGACCGATCTGCTTTGCATTGACACCGCCTTTTCCGGTAGTTGCATTTGCTCCGGATGCATTGGAAATTGTCTGATACATAATTTCACTGAAAGTTACTGCTGAGGACTTAAATGCTACGGTATTTACGTTTGAAACGTTGTTACCGATTACGTCCATTTTGGTCTGATGTGTCTTAAGACCTGACACAGCAGAGAATAATGATCTCATCATAATGAAATGACCTCCTGATAATCTGCGGTCTGTCTGCCTCATCTGTCATTCAGAGGCGTTCGCTTCCCTAAGGTCCAGCTATATAATGACAGCACCGTCAATATTTGTAAATATGTTATTCTGTGTTTCCGTTTGATCCATTGCGGTTACAACGGTCTTATTCGGAACATTCACAATAAAAGCCAACGAATCTATCATAACTAATGATTCTTTGATTCCTTTTTCACCTGCTTTTGCAACGCCGTTTTCTAACCGTGCGTTCTGTTCCTCCGTAAGACTGATATTCCGCTCTTCTAATCTCATAGAAGCGTGTTTGGAAAATTTCAGTTCAAATTCTTTTTGGATTTGCTTTTCACGCAGGATCTCTTCAAAAGAAACCTGTGCTTTTCCATCTGTTCTGGTAGTTTTTGCTGATTGTAAATACTCCCCGGCAACCTGTTCAATGGATGTAAATCGGTTTGTGATCTTATCCATATATCCACCTCATCGCTTAGCCGTCTGTTACTTCCGTATTCTCATCAGAACCGCTGCTTCCACCTGAACTTCCTGTCAGCTCTTTTATCTTTGCTTCTAATGCCTCTAACTTTTCAAGGTCTGCCGCACTGACGAAGCCCTGCTGATAACTGTCCATCGCATTAAATACTGCTCTTGCATTCTCTATGGCCTCAGCATCTCCTGCGGTTACATTCGCTACAGTCGGAAGCTTCCCTATCATAGTTGAAAACAGATTCGCCATTTCAAACGCCTCGTAATAAGAAGTGTCTGCTACCGTATCTAAATCATCTAATGAATAGATTCCATCGTTGACGGCTAAATACACTTCTCCATTTTCATACATAACATAATCCACTTTTCCATTAACTGTAGTTACATTGCCTAATTTGTCTGTCACATTCAAAATGACATATTTGCCTACAAGGTTGTTGGCCATATCTTTACTTACGGTATCCTGCAGGTTCTGAGTTGCTTCTAACTGTGAAAAAGTTGCAAGCTGTGCAATATACTCTGTGTTATCTGCAGGCTCTAACGGATCCTGATAACGCATCTGTGCAACTAAGAGCTGTAAAAACGCCTCTTTATCAAGACCGGACGTACTGCTTGATGTTGCTTTTGAAGATCCTGCGGATGAGGATACGGATGATGCACTGGTATCTACAATTTTTCCATCCTGAACTACTGCTGTATATGCCATATGTACTCCTTTCCTATGCTGTTAAATCTACCTGGTTACCATTGTCACGCATAATCTGCGCTGCAAGCTGTTCTTCTTCTGTCAATAGTCCGGATAATCCGTCTAATTCACTTAAATTCAGATTTCTTTTCGCCTGCTTTTGTGTCTCTTCCATCTGCTGCTGCATTTGTTCATCCTGTTTTGCATTTTCCTCTAAGTTCTGTTCAAACTCATGGGTAGCAACCGTTATTTCAATGGCATCAACTTTAATCCCCTGCTGATTCAGGCTCTGGCGCAATTCTACAAGCTGTGTTTCTAATAATTCTTTTACATTTTCATTCTGTGTTGCTATCTGTGCACGAATAACGCCTTCTCTCTCTGAAATATTCAGATAAATTTTGCCAAGATGCTCGGGATTCAACTGCATTTCCATTGAGGTTGTGGCTGCAGAAATTGTCATACGGACATTTCTTGCAATCTGCTGGATAATGTCATTTGCATCAACCTGACTATACGGCTGGACATTTTCCTGAGGTATTGCAAACTCTTCTGTTCTTACAGACTGCTGTCCTGTCAGATTCACTCCGGTATTCACAGTATCCGGTTTTGTATCTTTTGCATGGTCAAAAAGATTTTGTTCACCGGATTCTTCGCCGGATTCTTTTCCGGATTCCTCCTGCATATCCTTTGCTGTCTGTTCTAAGGTTTCTGTCTGTTTGGCAGCATCATTTGTTTCCTTTGCCTCTTTTCCGGCAACTGTTTGTTCCGGCTGTTCTTCCTCCCGCTGTACAACGACTGTTTCCATTGGTTCTGCCGCCTTATCCGTCTTGGACACTTCAACTGCATTGTTCGTTTCCTCCGGAATTTCTGATGTTGCTTCCTCATTCACTGTTTCCGGCTGTACAACTTCCGGTTCAACCATTTCTGCCTGCCCGGTTTCTGCAGCTTCTGTCTGTTTCCATGTCTCGCAAAGAACATCTAATTCTTCTCTGGTAATCCCCAGTTCTGCACACAAGTCTTCTGTTAATGCTGTTACCTGTTCCATAACATTCTGAAACGCATCACTCAAAAACAAAGTTCCTACATCTTCATTTGTCAATGTCTGTATCAGTGTTGTTAAATTCTGCAGATTCCGAAGGTCCAAAAAACTCATTCCGAGATTCTCCATGGCAGCAGAAATCTCTTCATCTGTCACTCCAAGCTCTTCTTTTAAGACGCTGCGGACTTCTTCTTCGTAGTCCTCTAACGGTTCAGATGCTTCTTCCCGCATTTCCTCCGGCGTTTGTGTTTCTTTTACAGATATGCTCTTTGCTGTTCCTGCGTTGGTATCATATGCCGTCTTTGTTGCATTCTCAGTACCTACAGTTAAATCCATTTTTGCGGATTCTGCAGACACATCAATACTTGCTGAAAGATTGTTCTGATTCATCAATTCCATGAAGCTGACAGTCATATCTTCCTCTGTATTATCTGAAGATGTATTTACTTTTATGCCAGCTCTTGCCAGCAGGATGTTTTTTGCAATTCCTGAAATATCAGTTCCCATTTCCATTCGCCTCCTTTCTTCTATATCTTGTATTTATGATTCAGAGGGTTCCATGAGTTTTGTCAGCTTTGCCGCTGTTTCCTCATTCATTGCCCCCAGAATACCAGCACTGGATTCCGGATCCATAGCCTGCAAAATCTTTGCTACCAGCTTCAGATCGTTTGTCATGGTGTCAAAAATTGCCGCTGCCTGTTTCGGTTTCATCTCGGAATACATTTTTATGTAATCCTCTAATTGTTCATCTGTCTGCTGTTGTTCAACTACCTGCTTATAAATTGCTTCTGCATTGGCAGGATCAATGCTTTCATAAAATGTCTTATATTCATTTATATCGGGTGCATTATCCGAAAAAACAACCTCTTCATCGAATTTCTGCTTCAATTCTTCAAACGCTGCCTCATTTGCTTTGTACTGTTCTAACTGTGCGGCAAGCTCTCCTAATTCTGCAATGCGATTATCTTTTTCTGCGGCTGCATTTTTTTCATTCTGCAGTTCAATTTCCAATTCCTTAATCCTTGCCACAGCATCATCCAATGTAGAATAAGGATACTCTGTACTCTCTGTTCCCTTTACTTCTACCTCATCCGTTTCCGGTAATATCCGGTTCACATACGGAACATCTTTCAGCAATGGCTGCAATACGGTAGAACCAAAGCCTCCCACATCCATTTTCACAAGTAAGGCAAGTATCGCAAGCCAGATTACAACAATAATAAAAGTTACAAAAAATACAGTAAGACGGCTTCCACCCTCTTCTTCGTACTCTGCGCTGTAATCCATAGCCTTTTGTATCTCTTCCTGAGATGCTCCCGCCCGTTCTAATTTCTGTCTTCTCTTTTCTTCCCTTTTTTTTGCGTTTTCATCTTTTTTTGCCTGCTTAGCAGCTTTTTTTTCCGCTTTTTTGTTTGTAGGCTCCTCATTTGGCGCCATATTGTTCTCATTTGCCATAATCTTCACCACCCGCTAATCTTCGTTTTGATGATATGTATAACTAACCAGCTCATCTACTTCTTTTTTCTCTTCATACAAAAGCTCCTGTTTAAACTCTTCGAATTTCTTTTCTCTGAGTTTTTCATAGGTCTTACGCTCTATCATAACCTCATTCAGCCTCCGGCGGACAACTTCTAATTGCTTTTCCGCCTTATGCACCTCAAGCATCTGAGCACGGATTTTTGTCTTCATTGTTTCAACTGCTCTCCGACATGCATTGATTTCAAGCACATTAATATTTCCCTCCACAAGCTTCCTCGCCTGTTTATCATACCCGGCTTTCTGAATCATCAGCTTCTGAAGCACTTCCTGTTCTTCCTGCAGCTTTGCTGCCGCTAAGCCAAAAGCAATTTTCTCCTGGCTCTCTAATTTCTGCTTAATATCCAATACACTCTGCAATTTATATTGAAATCTTGCCATCTAACACACCTTATTCTGCAAAGAGAGCCTCTAACATCTGCTCTTCCTCTTCAAATTCAAACTTCTCCATCGTATCCTGCATCAAAAATGCATTTACCGCATCTATCTTTGAAATTGCATAATCAATTCCGGCATTTGACCCTCTTTTATAAGCGCCTATATTAATCAAATCCTCCGCTTCCTGATACGTCGCAAGTACATTCTTCAGTCTGCCTGCCGCATTTTTGTGATCCTTCGATGCAATAGAACTCATAACCCTGGATATGCTCTGCAAAATATCAATCGCAGGATAATGATTCTTATGCCCTAACTTTCTCGAAAGCATAATATGTCCGTCTAAAATGCTTCGTGCCGTATCTGTAATCGGCTCGTTAAAATCATCGCCGTCCACTAATACCGTATAAAGCCCGGTAATAGAGCCTTCATTGGTATTCCCTGCCCTTTCTAATAATTTCGGCATTTCAGAATACACGCTTGGCGGATAGCCCCTTGTTACCGGCGGTTCACCGGAAGCCAAACCGATCTCTCTTTGCGCCATTGAAAAACGTGTCAGGGAATCCATCATCAAAAGGACATCTTTTCCCTGATCCCTGAAATATTCTGCAATCGCTGTAGCTGTTTTTGCCGCTTTGTTACGAATCAGTGCCGGTTTGTCGGAGGTAGCCACAACTACGACAGAACGTTTCATGCCTTCCTCGCCTAAATCCCTTTCAATAAATTCCCGTACTTCTCTGCCTCGTTCTCCAATTAGCGCAATGACATTAATATCTGCTCTGGTATTTCTTGCAAACATTCCCATCAAAGTACTTTTTCCCACGCCGGAGCCAGCAAAAATTCCAATTCTCTGACCCTTGCCTACTGTAATCAATCCATCCACTGCTTTTACGCCTAAAGGCAGGATCTCATCAATAATCTTACGCTTCATAGGGTCCGGCGGCGCCGCTTCTACCGGATATTCTTCTCCTTGTAAAGATTCTCTGACATCTGTGACCCTGCCGATTCCATCTACCATATGGCCTAATAAATCATCACTTACCAAAACAGATAAAGGATGCCCCGTATTCTCTACAGTACATCCAACACCTAAACCTTCTACACTCTCATAGGGCATGAGCAGCAGACGGTTATCCCTTATGCCTACCACTTCCGCCATTACGGAAATGTCCTTATTTTTATCGATGATGATGCGGCATAAATCATTCAGTTTTGCTTCTGGTCCTACAGATTCAATCGTCAGTCCAACGATTTTCACTACTTTTCCAAGCCTGTCAAAATATGTACGGTCTGCCAGTTGTAAATACTTATCAAAATTATATGCCACGTTACCTCATCCTCACGAACTCAATGATCTTAAATCTTTTATCAAATTCTCTAACTGTACTCCAAGGCTGCAGTCAAAAATACCTGTATCTGTTTCAATTACACATTGATTGCCTTCCAGAGAAACATCCGATAAAATCTCCAGAGACATATCATGTCCTATCCGGTCTGAAATCTCTTCCTTGTGATATTCCAAAAAATTCTTCTGTTCTTCTCCCACCCGGATACGAAAGCTTTTACATCCTTCTATATTTGCAATCGTATTTCCGATCAAATATAAAAGTATTTCTTTTTTGTCCTCAAACTGAATATGGAACACTTTTTCTACAACCGTAAGAATAACATCTAAAAGCTTCGGCTCTAATGTCTGCATTTCCTGATTATAGTCTTCCTGCAATTCCAGCTTGAGCCGCTCTAACTCTTCTTTGCGGCGGTCATATTCTGCTTCCAACTCTTCTCTTACCTGTTTCCCGCCTTCTTCATATCCCTCTCGATGTCCGTCTTCCCTGGCTTTATCAAGAATCTCCTGTGACTTCATCTGTGCAGAATCTATCAATCTCTCCGACTCTTCTTTTGCCTGACTTAATATCTGCCCGGCTTCCTCTTTCGCCTTTGCTAATAGTTCTTCCGGGCTTTCGATTGCAGGTTCCTCTGCGATCGTCCCAAGGCTCTGAAAGCTGTCCGGAAAAGCTTCTTCCGTACCCCTCTGCTTTTTCACCAACTCTGCTAACTTCTGTTCTACCATAGCATTGTAATCGATAACGCGGATACTCTTTTCCGGTTCAAGGGTATTATATTGTTTATACAAATTAGACAACGATCTCGTCACCTCCGCCTCTGGAGATTACAATCTCTGCAGAGTCTTCTAACTTACGAATAATACCAACAATCTTCTGCTGTGCCTCTTCAACATCCTTCATACGAACCGGAC
>CAYWXJ010000008.1:0-32511 GCA_964462405.1 uncultured Eubacterium sp. | reverse complement strand
AAAGGCGTTTGTTCGTTTTGTGATATTTGCATTATTTCATGGCTGAACTGTTACTCTATATTCTCATAATAACTGTTCTAAATTTCTATAAAAGACCTCCTTGGAATAATAGGTTTCATAAATATTCCTTCCAGCTTTTCCCAGTTTTGTCAGCAAATCTCTGTGGTCTAATACATAACATATTTTTTCTGCCAGAGCAGCCGCATCCTCACTTCGGAATAGTATGCCGCTTCTGCCATCCTCTATATAACCCGCAATCCCGCATACATCCGAACAAATACAAGGTACATACTCCATCATTGCTTCTACCGCCACCGTAGGAAGGGGATCGATTCTCGACGGAATAATCATACAATCTGCTTCCGCTATCTTTCCTAACATTTCTTCATGGGAAACAAAGGGCATAATCGTAATATCCTCATATGCTTCCGATAGCCTTTCCACTTTTTGGAAAACCTCCTCATCACGCATTTCAAGATTACCGTAAAATTCTATCTGAAGCCGGGAAATATATTCTGCCGGCAGCCTTTGTACCGCTTCTGCTAAAATATCCTGTCCCTTTATTTTGGAATATGTACCGGAAACAACGAATCTTACCTTTGAACGCTTCTCCTTTTCTTTCGGCGTAAAAACATCTTCTACTCCAATCGGAAGCAGAGGAAGTTTATCATGATAAAGCTCCCAAACAGCCTGCCTTACATAGGGGCTTACTGCAAATACCCTGATATGCTCCGGCAGTTTGCGGAAATCCAAAAGCACCTCTGAAAAGTATTCAAAATATTGTCTGCCCTCATGAAGCCACCAGATTACCGGCACTTTTGCATACCGCAAAACATGAACTGCCTCAAATGTAATCAATGTATTCGCAACTACAATATCAAATAATTCCGCCTGCTGCAAAAATACTTCATAATCCGGCAGGAATTGCTTTCTTATAATCACCGGAATCTGCATTTCTTCTAAAATCTCCCGCAGCTCTCCTTCCTCCATGCTTATCACCACGACCTCATAATTTCTATCCCTGCAGAATTGAATCATATCCAGAAGAACAATGGGTGCTCCTGTCTTCGATAGCTGATGTGTTATAAATAGAACACGTTTCCTCATATTTAAACTCCTTACCTTCCCAAAACTGCCGAAAGACACTACTATATCTCACATAATAAATTTGTTTCCAGCTCCTCTGCCCGCTGTTTCCATGTATGGAATTTCTTTGCTTTTTCGTACCCGCGGTCTGCGATCGCCTGCATTCTTTCCGTATCCTCTAACAATGCCTGTACACGTTTCGGAAGTTCCTGCAGTTCCTCTAACTCAAACAGCAGCAGTTCCTGGCGATCTCCGTCTTCATCCGAACCGTAAAATTCTTCTTTCATATAACCGGAGGTATCTGAAACCGCAACCGCTCCCTGAAGCATTCCGTTAAAAACTCTGTCATGGGTCCCGTCTTTAAACCAGGTCATTGTGCTCAGTACAAGCTTTGCATCCCGCATTTTTTCCACAACGCTTTCCGCCGGTATTTTCCCTCCGTAAAAAACATTTTCTCTGGTTATCCAATCGCACTTCTCCCAGCCTGCACCATATAAAGTAATATGGATTCCGCTTTCCGCCAAAACCCGAACCGCTTTTTCCCGATAATAGGAAACTGCATACAAGTCCACAAAATGCAGATCTGCAATGATTTCCCGCAAACGTTCCTCCTCTAAGACCTGCCCTGCTGCCAAAAGCTGTTCCTCCAATGCCTGTTCTGTTGTCTTCCGGGGATTCCAAATCAAATCGTAATATGCCTGCTTGCAGATCTCTTTTCCGTCAAATTCCGGATATTTTGAAAAATCCGGCATAATATTTGCCGCAAAGCTTCTAGAAAGATTCCCTGCGTAAAGTACATCTGTGCCGCGCCCGGATATGGGTCTCTTTTCCGGTGAAATCTCTTTGCCTGCATGCGGCAGATAGCCAATAACGGGAATCTCCGGATAGAACCGCTCTAAGTACTTCATATGAATACGGTCAGTACAGAGAACAATACCATTTGACGGCGCATCTTTTAACGAATTATGATAACAGAATGGATGATCCATCAGAATATTCACACATGGTATCTGCAGCTCCTCCCAGATATTTTTTCCGGGATGAAGCTCCATGTTAAATGCAAGATTATTAAATGTAATGACTGCCTTTACTGGTTTTGTGATAAAAGCAGCAAGCATTTTCAGGCCTTCCTGCATATTTCGCACATCAAATAGCATCGTTTCATACTGCAATGCCTCAAATTCCCGCTTTAATTCATAGGTAAACAAATCCAGCGTATCATATACGCCGACAAAAAATATCAGCCTTTTCATATCTCAATTCCTTTTTGCTAAGTTCTAATGATCTAAAATATATTTGCAGAATGCTGCCAAACCGGCTTTACACTCTCCGGTCAGTTCTTTTCCATGATAATCTGTCCAGATTTTTTCTGTAAAGCGTTTTTTCCACTCGCTGTATGCATTTAAAATCTGCTGTATCTGTTCCATGTATTTTAAAACTTCCTCATCTAAAAGTCCATCTGCATATTTCAGAAAAGCTCCCATACCGAACATTCCGATATTATCCTTGTCCGTCAAAACCCATAAAAATTTCCTGATAACGTCTTCCGT
The DNA here is from genome assembly GCA_964462405.1 of uncultured Eubacterium sp. GTDB lineage: Bacteria > Bacillota > Clostridia > Lachnospirales > Lachnospiraceae > Roseburia_B. Next base: position 29,875 of record CAYWXJ010000008.1, on the reverse strand, counting down.
ATCATCCACAGACGCTTCCTTCACTATAGCAGCCAGCCCGCCAAGCCATCCCTTCTCTTCTTCCCAAAACTCCGGCTCACCGGACTTAGCCTGGCATAAATAACGGAGAGCATTTAATATTTCTTCTTCGTACTCAAATCTTCCGTAGAGCTGTGCCATCTCCTGTATGACAGCATTTTCTAATATTTTCTGTATCTGCAAAAAACGCTCATGCAAATCTTTTTCTATGGGATTCATTTCTTTATTCACACAAATACTGCCATGCACCAGCGAACCTATATTTCCGATTTCATTTTTCAAAATTGCCATCGCACAATATCTCGCATCCGAAAATGAAAACCAACAATCTCTGACATATGACGCTTTGATACATTCCCACTGAGACACAAATATGTATTCCTCACCGTCCCAGTAAAAGGTTCCTCTTGACTGAGAGGTATTCCCTGTAAGTCCATATATCTCTGCATCAACCGCAAGCATCCGCTCTGCCTCTGTGAACGCTTTTGCCATTCCGGCGCAGTCTCCGTAATACGGTTCAAAAAAATTAATCTGATTCCGTTTTAAAAACTCTGTTCTTTCGTAATGAAACATGGAATTATAAAATATGTTTTCCATAATCAGCCTTATGTTAGACGCATGTTTGTTCTCAATTATCATCTCATGCTCTAAAACAGATGCTCCTAATCTGCGGATATGATTCTTTTCATACTGATAAAATCCATTTCCGACCCATACAATATCCGGCTGTGCCTTTTCTATTGCTTTTCTTACATGGCGCAGTGCTCCCGGAAGCAAAAAATCATCCGCAGCAAGAAAGGTCATATAATCTCCTTTTGCATACTCTAACAAATGCGCGGTCCCTTTTGCCCAGCCTTCATTTCTCTCTGCCCGGTAAATATGAATTCTGCTATCCTCTCTGGCGTACTCTGTCAATACCTGCCATACCGCTTCCCTGTTCCGGTCGCTGTTATCGAGAATCAGCAGCTCCCATGCAGTTTCCTCCTGACCTGTCACCGATTTGATTGATTTTTCTAATAATTCTATATAATTATACACACACATCAATATCGAAAATACTGGTTTTTCCATGCCCGCCTTCTCTCTCCGGTACGTTTACTCCCCTTGCCGGACACACCGGAAAAAATAAGCAGAAAGCTCTCACTTTCTGCTTACTCTTATATTTGTCATATTTTTCTTATGCAGTCACTTCATCTGCTGCTCTTCCTAAATTCTCAAATTCAGGTATCAATTCCTTTATTGCATCTGCCATTTTCGCATCATCTTTAGATGCAATTGCATCGCTTAATGCAATAATCTTTGTATTAAACGTTTCTTTCCGGATACGTTCTTTTCCTTCGTTCAGCAATTTCATAGTTCCATTTACGACCTGCACTTCCCAATTAATTGCATCTACGATTCCTTTTAAAAATTTGTCCGTATCATCTAAACGCTCTCCGGACAATTCCTTGATAATAATATTCATATTCTTTAACAAACGTCCGTTAAATTCTTTCAATACCTCTAACGCCTCTATCTGTTCTGCTCTGTTATCTTCCATGATTCCTACCCGGCCATCTTAGCCTTCCCTTTCTTTGTCGTTAATATTAGTATCGGACAACCTAAGGTTTTCCTTAATATCCATTTCCCATTTTTCAAACTTTATTTTTGTAAGAGTTCAATTTTTATTTTTACTTTCGCTTCATGTTCTCCTTTGCAACAAATCGAAAACGTATTATAATTTAATTCAGAATATTAATTACGGAGTGAAAGTGATATGAACAAGAAGATAACGGTTATCATTCCCTGCTATAATGTCCGGAATTATATTGACCGCTGCCTGACTTCCATTACAGAACAGAGGTTTGGCATGGATGCACTTTCGATTATCTGTGTGAATGATGCATCAACAGACAATACCTTAGAACGATTAAAAACATGGGAATCCCGCTTTCCAAAAGATATTCTTCTGATCGACTGTAAGGAAAACGGACGTCAGGGACAAGCCAGGAATCTTGCACTCTCCCATGTAAGGACCCCCTACGTTGCCTTTGTGGACAGTGATGACTGGATCGAACCGGATATGTATGAAAAGATGTATGAAAAAGCCATCGGCCTGCACTGTGATATTGTCTGCTGCAGCAGTTATCGGGACACGAAAGACACTGTTTCTGTTCCAACAGCTACCGATGCTTCTTCCTGGCTGCTTTCTGTCACATCCTCCCAGGAGCGGAAAAATTTTATCGTTTCAAATGTGATGGGATTTAACTGCTGGGACAAACTGATACGAACGGATTTTCTTCGGGATAACAATATCCTGTTTCCGGAGCGGCTTGCCTATGAGGACATCTGCTGGGGCTTTCTTTTATATCTGTATGCTAATTCTGTCTGCATTATGGAAAACAAGTTCTATCACTACTGTGTCAATGAAAGTTCTACGGTACTTGCAGTAAACCAGCCTTACCATAAGGACATTTTTGCAATCAATGACTTAAAATGGAACGCAGCACAGGAACGCGGATTTTGGCGGGAATATTCTGCGGAACTGAAATTTGACTACTTAATTACAGGCTATCTCTCTATTCTTAAGATACTTGCACTTCGTTACACCGTAGATACCTATGACGACTATTTACGTCTTTACGAAGTTACGCGAAGCAGAGTTCCGGATTTTTCAGCAAATCCTTACTTAGAACAGCTTTCCGAATTTCAGCAGTTACAGATTCATTTATTGGAAAATCAGCTCACAAAAACCGAATGGAATGATTTTTGCAGGCTGATAAAATCTCTTACATAAGGTGTAAAACTATGAATATATTATATTATTTTTGGAATGAAAACTCAGCAGAGGATATAGAAGCCACTTTTACGGCTCTCGGACATAACTGCATCCGCATCGCATATCCCTTAAGCAGCTATGATGCGGATGCGGAATTTGAAGCCCAGATGCACACGCTGTTACAGCAATACCCAGCAGACCTGATTTATACCTTCAACTATTTTCCGATACTTTCGAAAATTGCAATGGCCCATGACCTTCCGTATGCCGCCTGGGTCTACGACTGTCCTAATCTGACGATTTATTCCGGAACGATTACAAATCCCTGTAATTATCTGTTTCTGTTTGACCGTCAGATGCAGTTGCTTGTCAGGGAACTTGGTGCGGCACATGCGTTTCACCTTCCCCTTGCGGTAAATACTTCCCGGTTAAACAGGCAGCTTTCACTTTCTTTAAAAAAACCAATCGTTGATTATGCTTACAATGTTTCTTTCGTAGGCAGCCTTTATGAGCAGAATATGTATGACCAGATTCAGTATCTTCCGGAATATCTAAGGGGCTACTTTAACGGTCTGATTGCTTCCCAGCAGCAGATCTGGGGCTGCTCCTTTACAGAAGACCTGCTGACACCGGATATTTTAGAAGAAACGCTTTCTTATGTTAAACTGGAAGACAATCCGAATTATTCTTTTACTGCAAAAGATATTCTTGCAAATATGTTAAACCAGAAGATTACCTCCACAGAACGGATTCATCTGTTAAATAAGATCAGTGATATTGTAACACCGGATATTTTCACCGGCTCTGATCCCGCACTTATAAAAAACAGCAGAACCCACGGTTTTATCTCTTATACAGGTGAGATGCCTGGTGTGTTCTGCCATTCTAAAATTAATTTAAATATTTCCCTCCGTTCCATTACAAGCGGTATTCCGCTCCGATGCATGGATATTTTGGGTGCCGGAGGCTTTCTTTTGTCAAACTACCAGCCGGAGCTGACAGAATTTTTTGTGCCGGATGAAGATTTTGTTCTTTTTGAGTCAGAAGAAGATTTAGCCGCTAAGATTGAATATTACCTTTCACATGAAGCACAACGGAAAGAAATCGCCCAAAACGGCTGGCAGAAAGTCCAGTCCGGCTTCTCCTATGAAAAGCAGCTTCAGACACTTCTTTCTGCAATTTATGAAAAATAACCTTTCCAAAAATACTGATAGGGTTCATCGGCGGAAGCGGCGGAATTTTCTCTGGAAAACGAAAATTCTTCCACTTTCACTCCGTTTTTGCTCAATATATCAATCCATGCTTCTGCCGTATATCCTGCCACATGTTCTTTATCCGCTATGCCAATATCCCGATTCCGGCGCTCCCCCGGCAGTTCATTCTGCCACGGATGGTTTTGGTTATAAATACTTCCTGTCAGAACACATCCCGGTTTTGCCCATGCCCGCAGTTTTTCAAATACAAACGGCAGCTCTTTTTCCTCTATATGCTCCCAGATTCCGCCTGTCAAAATATAATCAAAATCTTTCCCAAAAGCTCCCTTTTCCACGCTGCAAATATCACTTTGTATCACTGTGGCGATTCTTGAAGCTAATTCCGCCGCTTTGCAATGCTTCTCTATGCCGCAAACCATTGCACATGGAAATCTGTTTTGTATTCTCGCCATAGTTGCCCCGGTTCCGCAGCCAACATCCAACAGGTTAAATTTGCTTTCGGAATCTTCCTTCACCTGCTCTGCTTCCCAGGTCTTGATATACGAATACCGGGAAGGATGCAGCTTCCACTTTCCCATAAATATGTTCCGGTTCCTCTCTAACAGCAAGAAAAACTTTGTCTGCTGCTTCCCAAAGCTGCGGCTTCCGTAATGAAAGACAAAACTGTTCCTGCACAAAAGCTGCCGCCAGCCTGCTTCTGCCAAACGCATACCAAGATCGGTATCCTCATAATTACCCGGAGAAAACGCTTCGTCTAAAAGTCCGACTTCCTGCAGTGCCTCCCGTTTTAGCAGCAGTGAAAAGCCTACCAGCCAGGTCTTTTTCTCATATGGATTCGAAACAGATACCTTATGATGCAGGGCATAGTCCTGATATGTCTGATCTGTTACGGTCACATCTTCAATATTCTGATAATTCGGCGCATAATTTGACACGCTTCCTGCCGCACCCACATCGGATGCTTCATACAACCCCATCTGCAGCCAGAACAGTGCGTCCGGCGGCACTAAGGTATCACTGTTTAAAAGCCAAATATCACTGTCCGTTTCCGCCAGGGCAATCCCCAGGTTGCAGCCCCCCGGGAAACCTGCATTTTGTTCATTGCAGCGCAGTTTCAGGTCTGTCTGCGTCTTCAGCCATTCTGCGCTGCCGTCTGTGGATGAATTATCTACAACAATCAGCTCAAAGGCTTCCTTATCACAGTTCCTTCGGATACTCCCGATACAATTTTTTGTTTCTTCTAACGTATTGTAAGAAAGTATGACGATTGCTGTTTTCTTCACCTTACAGGAGCTGTCTGAGCAAACCTTTTTTGCAAGAGCCTGTAATTTTGCTTTTGCTTTTCCTTCGCTCTTATACGCCTGCTGCCTGTAAAAAAGGTACGCCTGACTTGCATTTTTCCCCTCATAATATATACCCAGACGTTTGACTGCCGGAAGATAGGTGCCGCATTTCCAATAAAACTCTGCTGCCCGCTCCGTCTGGGATAAACATTCGCAGATAACGCCGGCATTATAATATGCCAGATAAGAGTCCGTTCCCACCGTCCTTCCATTATGTAAAGAAACTGCCTTTAAAAAGGAATCCACTGCCTCTGAAAAATATTCATTATTCATGTAAATCAGCCCCAATAAGAACTGAAAATCCGATGTGGAGCCAAATTCTTCCTCTAATCCGACTAACCCCAATGCCTGTTCCGCCTGATTGGAATTGAGCAAAGAATACCCATATGTTTCCACCATATCAATCACATATTCCAGCTTCGTGTCCAATTCATACCACAGAGCCTTCGAAAAATATTCACTGGCGGTCTGGTAATCCTCTGCTAAATAATAGCTCTTTCCCAACTGATACAAGGTATAAGGGTCTTCTCCCTCTTCCTCTAATGCCTGTTTTAACAGGGCAATGTTGCGTTCTGATTTTTTCTGTTTTTCTTCTTTGGTCAGCAGATAACCGCTGTGATCCACCTGCACCGGTGCGATATAAGCTTCGATGGCTCCGCCGTCTGTCTTAACAAGCTGTTCGTGAATTTTTCCTTCATACCGATAATACCTGCGGTCAAATACGCGATTGATATACTCGATACTCTCATGGATCTCTTCTTTGTAATAAGTATAATTTTTTCTCTCAATGCGTCCTACCTGTTCCGGCCGTTCTCTGAAGCATTTGTCTAATGCTTCCAAATCAATCTTCTTTAAATATTCATCACTGTCAAGTACAAGAATCTTATTATTTTTTGCTTTTGATACAACAAAATTTTTTGCTTTTGAGAAATCATTACACCAGGCAAATTCATAAACAGAATCCGTATAACGGCGCACCATCTTTAGCGTTCCGTCTGTAGAACCGGTATCCGCCACGACGATCTCAAAACCATATCCTGCCAGTGCCTTTAAACATTTCTCTAAATTCTGTTTTTCATTTTTTGTAATGATACATACTGACAATTTCATGAGTCACTCATTCCTTCCAATGCCTCTGCATCTGCGGTTCTGCCGCAGCCCGTAAAATAATCTCCCATCTGTTTTAAGATTCCATTCCGCTCTTCCTGCGAAAATGGATTATTTAACAGCATTACCATAATCATGATGCAGGATACGTTTGTCCTCCCGAAATAATCTGCTTCTTTATCCAGACCGCATTGCCAATTATCCCTCATAATTTGAAGCATTTTTTTGTAATGTTCCATCAATTCCGGTAATTGATTACTGTAAGCTTTCATTCCCTCTAACCGATGATTCTCCTCTTCTTCTATGATATAAAGAAGCTGTTCCATTATCGGCAGTTCACCTTTAATATCCGACAATTCCAACTGTACATCCGGACGGATTTTCAAAAACTCATAGAAAAGCTCTCTTGCCTGGGAAATTTCCTGCTGCTTTACCAACTGGGCAATCGCAAGCTTTAACTCTACGGTTTCTGCTTTTTCTGCTGTAATTCCGATTGGACATTCACATGCTTTTAATCCTCTTGCAGTAATCCATACCAGCAAAAGCTGCTCTGACAAAAACCCATAGACCCGCCTGTTATACAGGTCATAGGAACTGACATCAATTTCTTTTGCCGCCTCTTCTAAAATCGAAAATAACCATTTCGCATAATCACAGAAATAATCTCTGCGCGTCACGAAAAGATTTCCATAATAATACATAGACTGATTTATGATGTTATCAAATACAAGATAATCCTCAGGGTATAATCTTGCGATTGCACGGCCCACCGCTTCTAAATCCTCTCCATTATGGGCTTCTGCATAATAGGCTTTATAGCTGCCTTCTGCCTGCATGGCAGCAGACACGATAACATCATATTCCCGCAAAATCTTCTCATAATCCTCCCGCTTCAAAAGATGACGTTCCTTATCCACGAAAAATCTGCGGTAATGGCAGATTCCTATATAGTCAGAATCCATATCATTTTTCCATACCCAGTATACTCCGGTAAGCTCACCGTACAAAGCGTTCAGATTCGAAATATTCTCGCCTGTATCGTCACCTAAATAACCCAAATCGGTCCCGACTGCCCTGCCTACATGAAGAGGAACATATAATTCCGTATCTTCAGGCTCATAAAATTTCTTATGTGTCATCGTATAAATCCGAACTGTCATTTTACTTCTCCTCTACGCTTCTAATTCAATGGTCTCTGCAAGTCTTATAATCCGCTCTGCCTGCTTTCTGCTGCTGTATTCCTCCGCTGCTTTTTGATAGCCCGCTCTCTGCACCCCGTTCCGCAATTCCTCCTGTGAAAGGAGCGTGCAAACTAATTTCGGCAGCTTCGATAAATCTTTTAAGTCATAACAAAATATCTCTTTTCCATCCTGAAAATGACTTTCGATATAACTGCTTTTATCGGTAACTACAACTGCACCTGCCAGCATGGAATGAATAATCCGCTCGTTGCAGCCCCCCTTATGCCAGGCCAGTACATTTAAGGATATTTTCGCAGCTTCTAATACGCTTCGGCTTTTTTCCGCAGGTATTTCCCTATGCCATCTTAAAAATGGGGATTCCATGAATGGGCTGTTCTTCCAGCTATCACCGTATACATGAAGTATGATTCCTGCATCCAGCAGCGTCCTTATAATCTTCTCCCTATAATAATACATGATACATTGACACGCATCCCCCATTTGGCACATCATTTCAGAAAAAACTTCCCGCTCCGGCTCCAATCCAAAATCCGAAAGCATTTTCAAAAATGCTTCTTCCGCAGGGGCATTTACATCTTTTCTTAAATACTTCAGATAATGCGCTGCCATATGGCGGATCTGTCCGTCTGCCGCGTACATTCCGGAAAGCTTCCCGCGATAATCATTGTAAGTACCGATAAATACCACATCCAGCTCCCGTTTCTTTTCGCTGTATTTACTTACAGCTCCTGCCGGAGGTATCAGGTAACTTCCTGAAATATTTCTCCCATAATGTTCTGCAAACCTAACATAATTCTCATCATGTGTAAGCACGTAAAAATTCTTTCCATGCGCTTTGAACGGCTCATAGAACCAGAATGGATGGTCAAATACCATTTCAAGCTTAGGTGCATAAATCATATCCGCAAGATAGCAGTCAGCGCCCTGCAGATAAATGTTCGAAATAAAACTTTGGAATCCCACTACAGCCTTATAACACTTTCCCGCCAGCCCGGCTAATTTTTGTCTTTTATCCACAGCAAGGTCACAAATCTCGACCTGTTGTCCACACTCATGCAGCCCATGTATTAACGTCTGCGCCATTTCGTTCAAAATGTTATAACAAAAATCATCCCCCAACAATATTAAAAACGGCTGTGTCTGCCGGAAAATTTCCCAATAAATGGTATCTTTTTTCAGCATTGCTTCTAAATATGCAATTTTTTCCGCCCCATCCGCTTCTCCTGCCGCAGACTGCACACAGCTCTCCAAATACGACTCAAAGCAGCCGGCTTCTTTGAGCACTTCTGCATAACGGCTCAGCAGATATGCATCTGTAAAAAAGCTGCCGGATTGTAAATCTTCTGTTTTTAACTGTCCGCATTCTATGCACAGGATTTTCGTATGAGCTGCCAGACGAACCAGAAGCTCATAATTTTTGCCCTTGCCTAAGCGCAGATTGCTGCCCCCTGACTGTACATAACATTCTTCTGTCACCCAAAAGCCATACCATGCATATTGTTCATCCAGCAGAATATCCAATAATCCCGGCGATTTGTTTTCCGCTTGGGGCATAAGGCAGATAACTTCTGCGCCTTCTTCCCGGCATAATATTTCTATTTCTGCTTCCGTTATGCAGTTCTTATTATCACTGCCGATAAACTGCCATTTACTCACTTGCCCTTAACCTCACATTTCTGTTAATCTTTCAAAGTCCAGCATTACTTTCTTGCGATTTTTAACATAACAGACTGCAAGTCCAAATACCGCTTCTTTGGAAATCTCACCCCTCCGAAAGCGGACAATGAAATTTTCTGCTTCCTTCCCATAGCCATACTCAATTCGTTTTACAGCGAATTTATCTTCACGAAGCATACAAAGCAGTTCATCCGAGGATAAATGCTCTCCATAGAGTCCCCCTTCTTTGCGCCCGGCACTCCGTTCTATTTTCCGGATGTAGCAGATATTTTCTAACAGAAGCAGTTTTTCTTTGGAACCAAGAAGTCCATGATACTGTTCCAAAAGACCTTCGACTGCCCGAATGCCATCCCAGTCAATCATTCGAAGCGTCTCCGCCTGAAATTCTTCTAACAATTCGTCCTGTTCTTTGGAAAACGGATAAAGCTCCCCTGTTTCAAATGCCTTTATATCCTGGTATTCTTCCGCAAAAATCTGACGTTCCCCCTCATAATCAGCAAGCTTGCTTGTTTCATTATCATGCCAGCACCATGCCTGCTCCTGAAAAGGAACCACTACCTCATAACCTTTCCTTTGCATTTCAAGTGCCTGGGAAATATCATAAAAATCCCATTTCCGGAACAGATCCTCTCTCCACGGAATGTCCTGCTGCGTTGCGATCAACAGCCCGTCTACTGCCTGGGCTTTTTCGTATCCCTTCTTTGGCGCTTCCTTTTGATAATTCAGCTCGAAGGGACTCGTATTAGTATCTACCCGTCCTAAATCCCATGCCTTATGCGGAATTTCTGTAAGGGGAAGTTCTCTTGCACCAACGACCCCGAGCATACCGATGTTCGAATGGGTTTCAAAGATATGCAGCAGGTCATATAACATACGGGAATAAATGATACAGGTATCCTGATGCAGATATATCCTGTATTTTGCATCGCTTCTGCACATGCCAGCGTTGTAACCTTCCGTCATAGATTCTGCGCCAAACACTTCCGTCACATCTATCTGTATTCCCTGCGGAAGCTGCAGCTTACTGATATAAAACCGGCATTCTTCTAATTCCCTTTGGTCTGTGGCGCATATAATAAACTGTACTTTCTTGCTATCCGGCATTCTATTTTGCTCCTGCTTTTTTGTATTCTGCTAAGAACTTCTTTCGTTCTTTATAGTAATTACTTAAATTTAAAAATCCATCGTCATGAATACACCAGGGCAGCTCCATCTCCGGCACTACCACACGATAGCCATGTCTGCGGAATTCGAAGGATTGGGATACATCATAGAAATCCCATCCCCGGAACAAATCTTCTCTCCACGGTACATCATACTGCGTAGCCATCAACAGGCCATCTACCGCTTCCACATCACACAAACCGCTTCCTCCCATGATGCTCGGCCCTGCCTGAACCACATTACTGGTATAGATTCTTCCTACCCGCTCTCCATACCACATCACACCATGCTCCGGCAGCTTAGGCGCACCTACCATTCCGAGCATTCCAATGGCGGAATCCTCAAATACCTTTAAAATATCTGACAGGAAATTCCTGTTCACAATAAATACATCCTGATGGAGATAGATCTTATACTTTGCATCGCTTGCCTGCATGGCTGCCTGGTATCCCGCTGTCATGCACGCTGCATCCGAAACGGTTATTATATCCGTTTCATATCCTTCCGGTATCGTCAAATGACGGATATAATACATACATTCCTGCAAATACCGTTCCTGATTGACACACAGGATAAAACAAAATTTTTTCTCATTCATACTTCACACAACTTTCTAAACGCCGCTGTTATCTCAGTGGGAACTTTTACTTTATCAAGACATTCCGCCGCTTCCGCCTTCTTTCCGACCTGCAGGCATAAATCTGCCATGGTACATAAAATATCCTCCGCCCCCGGCGACAGCTCCTCTGCGTATTTTAACATGCTAAATGCCAGTCCTCGCATTCCATGATCTAAAAATGCAACTGCTAATCGTTCTAATAGACCGATTTTATCCATTCCTGCAATATGCACGATATATTTCAGAAGACAGCCGGAAATCCGGTTTTCATTTACAAAACTAACAAGCCAATCAGCCGCCTTAGGCTCTGTTTCAAATTCTAAATGCCATAAACGGAACTTTATCTCCTGAATATAGGCAACCACTTCATCTATACTAAAATGTCCGTCAAAAACAGTACGGTCGGCATGTTCCCTGACTTCTTCCAAATAAATCTGATTGCTTAACATCATGTATGCCATATCCGTGTCTGTTTCAAACCGTTCTACAAATAACGCATCCGATAGAAGCTCCGACAATTCCGTACGCTTCTCCTCCTGCAGCAGCTGATTGATCCTGCCCTGGTATTCCTGTAGATACTGCCTGCGATTTTCCGCCACTTGATTGCAGATCTGTTCGACCTTTGCAATATCTGCTTCCGTTTCTATTCTGTCAGCAGACAAAGTTCCTGTTTCTGCAGCAATCTGTGTTCTCGCTTTTTCAAAATCCAGATCCGGTGCAATGGAAATCTGCTCTGTAATAAATTCCAGATAATTTAAATCCACAGCATTCTTTTTTTCTACGCACATCTGCAAACAAACGGGCATCAATTTTTCAAAATGATAAGCATTGTGAATCCCTGTCTGAATCAAAAACGGAAGCGTGAAGTTTCCCTGTACATAACCTTCTGATAATCTATCCGGGCCATCCTTTCGATTTCTTTCTGCCCTCCAGATCAAAAACTTAACCGTATGATAGCACTCTAATACCTCATCATAACTTCTTTGGGGCGTCCATGTCCTTATGCTCCCGTACAACTGCTGTTCAATGTCACATACTGACACGAATTTTTTTAATAAAGACAAATCGGTATCTAAAATTTCCGCATCATCATAGGAACTGCACAACTGCTCTGCCTGTTTGACATTTCCGGTCTGCATAGCATCTATAATGGAGTGTTTCAGCTCTTCATAGGATTGTTTGAGCGCGTGATTGTAAGAAAAATCTGCTTCGCTGTACCTTGGGTCTTGAAAAAATTCTCCATATTCCTGCAAACAAATCCTGCGTCCCGCATTATAGTTCTGCAGCTTTGTCCTTCCGCAGTCATGCATACACCAAGGCTCGGTTTGATAGGGAACGACTATCTTATAGCCTTTTTTACGAAACTCAAAGGATTGGGAAATATCGTAAAAATCCCAGCCGTCAAACAGATCCCCCCGCCAGGGCAAATCATATTGGGTCACTAACAGCATACCGTCAATGGCTTCTACCTCCTGACAAGTACCGGGCAGCGGATTTCTTCCCTGCTTAATTCCGGCGTCCTGGGTATCGCAGGCATAAGTCATTCCTTCGTTCCAGCAAGTGTATAATACCTCGTCATCCGGAATCTTCGTCCCGCCAAGAACACCTAACATTCCGATTTTCTCATCTTTTTGAAATACTTCCAATATGTCATACAAAAAATGCCTGTTCCAGATAAACACGTCCTGGTGCAGATAGACCTTATACATGGCATCGGTTTTATGCATACCCTCTTCATATCCTAATGTCATGGATTTTGCCTGGTAGATTGGCAGGATTTCTATCTCATATCCCGGCGGCACTTCTAAATCCCTGATATAGGCTTCACATTCCTGCTGGTATTGTTTGTGATTCGTGCAGCAAATGAAGGCGATTTTTTCTTTTTTCCTTATCATCTATTTATCCTCTTTTTGTTTTGCTTTATTATAATTATCCTTTCCAAATATCTGTAATACTTTAATGCCCTGCTGTACTAATTCCAACTGATTGTGTGCAATCATTATAATATCGGTGCTGTTCATTTTTACTCTCCTTTATGCTTTAATTTTTATTCAATGATATTCCTAATTTTTCATATATGTCAGCGGTCTGCGCGTCTCCCGTCTCTCTGTAAATTTCCGCCAAACGATACAATAATTTCTGTATTTCAATCACATTATGAGATAATAGCTTTACCAATGCCGGAGCAGATATTATATGTTCATATATCTGTTCTTTTATCAATTTCTCACCGTTTTGCATTTGAAATTCCATCTGATAAAGTCCAAATTTCAACTGTTGATATTTGAATAACATCTCTTTCCAACTGGCATTCTCCGTTATAAATCTTACATCGGTTCCCATCATCTTTTCTTCATACCAGATTTCCATAACATTTCTCAAAATAGATAATTCTGTATCCCGCGCCAATTTTTCATAATTCTGTACTAAAAATATGTAAACAGATTCATATTCCCCATTATCAAATAATTGTATCAGTGATGCCTTTATCTCATTCGTGGTATTCCAAAGTTCTAAATGAAAGTCTGATTTTTCTTCTATATTGTCCCCGGTCAGCCAATCTCCATATTCTTTCAGGAAAACCGCTCTGTAATGGTCATAATCCTTCAAGCTCTGATAACCGTCATCGTGCATACACCAGCTGGGTTTCTGATACGGAACCCATATCCGGTAACCGGCTTTCCGAAACTCCATTGCCGAAGATACATCATAAAAATCCCAGCCATCAAGCAAATCTTCACGCCAGGGCAAATCATACTGCGTTGCAATCAGGCATCCGTCTACTGCTTCTACTTCAATTCCTTCCGGAAAATCGTTTTCTTTACCTGTGATCTCGAATGCTGCATAAGAGTCATTCGTTTTTAATCTTCCGCAATTCCATGCCGAATATATCATTCCGTTTTTCGGAAGCCGGACACCGCCCACAACTCCCAGCATCCCGATACGGGCATCCGCAAATACCTTTAACATATCCTCTATAAAATTCCTATTCAGAAGAAACACGTCCTGGTGCAGATAGACCTTATACTTAGCATCAGAGCTCCGCATCCCTTCGTTGTAGCCGGAAGCCATAGATGCCGCCCCTTTGATAAACTGCATCTCCATCTGTATTCCTTCAGGTACTGTTAACTGTGTTAAATAGTTCCTGCATTCTTTCTCATACTGTGCATCATTCACACAGCATATAAAACAAACCTTCTTTTTCTCCATAATTTCTCCATAATTTCATTTCTAAATTTGTCATTTTATGTTATTATTTATATTGTACACGTTATACGGAGGAATTACCATGCATTTTCTTTTTATTCGGACAAAAAAAGCAGTTTATGATATACCGTGGGCATTAATAGAGCTTGGACATAAAGTAGATATGTTAGAGGACTTTGAATTTGATCCTTTAAATGAAGAAGAAAAAGCCGGACTGGCATTGCAGCAAAAGCTCTCGGATGCTTTGGTGGATTTTGTAATTTCATACCTGTTCATTCCGCAGGTTTCTAATATTTGTGAAGGAGCGGGCTTAGATTATATTTCCTGGACTTATGATTCCCCATTGACTGCGCTTTTTGATGCTTCCATATGCAATTCACATAATTATACCTTTATTTTCGACCGTTGTGAATATGAGCATTTAAAGAAACGCGGGATACCGCATATTTACCATCTTCCTTTAGGTGCTAATATTTCCCGTACAGGTGCTTTGAATATCACCCCGGAGGATGAACTTAATTACGCAAAGGATATTTCTTTTATCGGCAGTCTTTATGAGGATAATTCCTATAATACATTTATCCATCTGTTTCCGGAACACCTTGCACTGGATATGAAAACATATCTTATGACAAATCTATGCAGATGGAATGAAGTAAAGCCATGGCCGAGAACCTCTCCTGCTGTTACAGAATTTATTACAAATGAACTGCAGGGCAGTAACTGGAATCGTTTTGATATGGATGATGCGCTGTATTACGGTATGCTGATTCTTACCAGAAAATTAGCCGAAATGGACCGCATTACCGTATTGAACGCACTTGCAGAACATCATTCTGTGGAATTGTATACAAACAGCAATCCCAGGCATCTTGCCGGTGTCCATATGCATCAGGGCGTGGACTATTATACGGATATGAATAAGATTTTCTATTTAAGTAAGATTAATCTGAATATTACACTGCCCTCTATCGAAACCGGCCTTCCCCAGAGAATTTTTGACATTATGGGCAGCGGCGGTTTTGTACTGACAAATTATCAGAAAGAAATCGATGATTTATTTGTTGTCGGCAAAGAAATCGAAGTATTTCACGATTTACCTGAGCTTTTAGAAAAAGCGGATTATTATCTTACGCATGAAACGGAACGATTGAAGATCGCCATAAACGGCTATATAAAAGTTCGGGATTACCATACCTATCCCCACCGCATAAATGAAATGCTGCATACAATCGATCAGCAAAAAGCATCTGAAAAGGAGGAAGCGTAATTGAACATTTTATTTTTCCGCTACGGAAGTATTTGTGAACCGGATATTATTTCTGCTTTTCAGGAATTAGGACATACAGTTGCCGAAATTACAGACCAGATTGAAAATAAAGATCTCACTCCCCAGGAAACGATTAAAATTGTCAGTGACTATCTGTTTGCACATCCCACTGACTTTGTGTTCAGTATTAATTTTTTCCCGGAGCTTTCAGAAATCTGTAATATATTTAAAATCCGCTATCTCTGCTGGATCGTGGATTCTCCGGTAATGGAGCTGTACTCTACCTCTATTACCAATGCATATAACCGGGTATTCCTTTTTGACAGTATGCTCTATAACGAATTTTCACCATTGAATCCGGACTGTATCTTTCACCTTCCATTAGCCACAAATACAAAAGCGAAGGATGAAGTCATTTTTGCTGCTTTAGATCAGGAACGGAAGCAATTTGCCGCAGACATTTCTTTCGTAGGTTCTTTGTATACGGAAAAATGCCCCTACGACCGCCTGACAAACCCTTCCGACTATTTAAAGGGATATTTAAATGCGATTATGGAGGCACAGAAAAAAATCTACGGATATTACTTTATCGAAGACCTTCTGACAGATGATATAGTAAAAGAATTTAAAGAACATCTTCCGCATTTTTATACATATCCGGCAGAATCTTATCTTACTGATAAGATTACTATGTCACAGCTTTATATCGGCAATAAAATTACTGCACTTGAACGGCTTGAAACCATGGATGTATTGAGCAGTCATTTTTCAACCACGATTTACACAGGCAGCGACACCTCTGCATTTCCTCGTTTAAAAAACAGGGGGCTTGCAAAATCCCTGACAGAAATGCCCATTATTTTTCATGAAAGTAAAATCAACCTGAATACCACCTCCAAGCCAATACGAAGCGGTCTGCCGCTTCGTATATGGGATATTCTTGGTTCCGGCGGATTTGTATTGTCAAATTATCAGGAAGAGATTCCTCTTTATCTTACAATTGGTCAGCATTTGGATATTTATACCAGTATGGAAGAGTTGACAGATAAATGCAATTATTATCTGAACCACGAAAAAGAACGGCGGGAAATTGCGGAAAATGGTTACAATGAAGTAAAGGCTCACCATACATATGAAATACGGTTGACGGAAATGCTGAAACTGGCATTTTCAATATAATGCAATACATTTTTAACTATATCTCATCCCGAAAGGATTGTTTCAATTATGAATATACTTTTTTTAGAATGGGGATGCTTCGGAAAGGTGGATGTCGTATTTACCTTAGAACAACAGGGACATAAGGTTCTTTTCTTTGAACATCCGGATTATTTAGAACGTATCAGCTCCGGTTTTGAAGCGGCTTTTGATGCATTTGCAGAGGAAAATAAGATCGACTTATGCTTTTCCTTTAACTATTACCCGGTCTTAGCTTCTGCTGCGAAAAAGAACAACCTGAAATACATTTCCATTGTATATGATTCTCCGTTTGTTATGCTGTATTCCTATACCTTGATTTATGAAACCAATTATGTATTTCTTTTCGATAAACAGGAATATTTGAAGTTTCGGAAAATGGGCATTACAACAGTCTATTATATGCCGCTTCCGGTAAATGCCACAATTATCGATTACCTTCTTACAAAAGAATATGATAAAGAAAAGCTCTCTGCCGAGGTTTCCTTTGTAGGTGCTCTTTATAATGAAGACCACAATTTTTTTGATAAATTGGAGGGCATCTCAGAATATACCAAAGGATATTTAGACGGCATTATGAATGCTCAGCTTAAAATATCCGGTTACAATTTCATTGAGGAAATCCTTCCAAAGGAAGTCGTAGAAGATATGCAAAAAGTAGTTAAATATGACAATTCAAAATATGGCATTGAAACGAACGAATATATTTTTGCCAATTATTTTATCAATCGGAAGCTTACGGAAATTGAACGCCGTACACTGCTTACGACTGTTGCCGGACACGCCGCTCTGCGTCTGTATACATTAGATAGAAATGCCGTGATTCCCAATGCCCAAAACCTTGGAGCCGTTGATTATTACGCAGAGATGCCCTATGTATTCCACAACAGTAAAATCAATTTGAATATTACCCTGCGGAGCATTCAATCCGGTATTCCACTCCGCTGTATGGATATTATGGGTGCCGGAGGATTTCTGCTGACGAATTTCCAAGCTGATTTTCTGGATTATTTTGTTCCTGATGAAGACTTTGTCTATTTTGAAGATGAAGCAGATTTGATACACAAAGTTGACTATTATTTAGAGCATGATGACAAACGTAAAGAAATCGCTCAAAACGGACATCAAAAAGTAAAGGAAAATCATAGTTTTGAGAAGTGTTTTGATAAGATTTTTAAGATTGTGTTTTAACAAAAAATAATAAACCCTCCAATCTGAGTAAATTTATATTACTGCTGTTTGGAGAGTTTACAATCTTTCTTACAAAAAGCGGTCTATAATCTGTGATTCGTATACCGGATCATGAATATCTTCCGCTTCTTCCTGACCCGGGACTTCATTTGTGTATTTATTTGCTATTGGCTCTCTTTCTCCCGTTCCTTTTAAAAACCATTCATATTCAATATCAACATGTCCAATATCTACTGCCTGAAACCCTTCTAACGTCAAATCATAAGCAAACACACCTGCCGATGGTCCTGTCGCAATTAAAAACAGATCATCTTCCTTCCCATTCTGCAACGCTGATTTTAATGCGTCTTCATATCTGTCATAAGCATTTCTAGGTGGTACTAATATTCGCCGTATGGATGCACAATTATCAAACAGATCATTTCCTACGCCCAATCTCGTCTGGGAACCTTCAATCATAACTACATTTCTCTGATTCCATATCTGTTTTAGATGGTCAAATCTTTTTTTCGGTGCATTGGTACAATTATCACGATATAAAATATAGGGTCTGGATAAATACGCATCGTAATATATCTTATCTTTTGACAATAATCTCATATGCTCTCTCCGGGTATTCCTCTGCATATAGAGCCGGATACCGTCCGCCGCACTATCCGTATATTTTTCTAAATTCCCATAATTATCTGCTATGCAGATCATTAAATTTTGTATATCAGACTTTAACACTTGATTCAACCTTTTTGCCAAATTATCATCAGGTCTTTGAAATGGCTGGCGAAAATGTCCGCAAATAATTGCAAATTCTCCATCACCAAATCGGGCTATTGATTTCTTTTCATCAATTATCTCCTGAATCGCTGACTCAGAATCTATAATATTCGGATAAAAAAATTCTGACTCATGATTTCTCGGATCACCTATCTCGAACGGAAGATTGTCTTCCAGGGACTTCATAAATGCATGTTCTTTTATATTTATTTCATGGCTCTCGGAAATCACATTACCAATTGTCTGGATCTGATTAATCAGTTCATGAAATGTTTCTTTATACACCTGTAATGTCTCTTCCACAGAGCATACTCTGTTTTTCAGGATTTCATTTTCTTCCTGTAATATTTTTATTTCGTCCATGTTATCCTATCCTTTCTATTTTTCTAAAAATGGACATAAGTCATCAAAGTCTGCCGCTTTCAGCGAACCATCCGGCATAACCTTTGAAGCTATTCTAGGTGCGATAATTCCAAACTCTTCCACCATAACTTCACAGATTACAGGCCCTTCTATCTGAAAAACTTCTTTTATCTTTTCTGACATGCCAGCTTTACTATCAATTTTTAGGGAAGGCAGGTCATATGCCGCTGCAATTCTGCAAAAATTGACAGACGGTACTCCGCTGTCAGGTCCTACGCCCAGAAATCTGTCATTCATGTAATTATGTTGATTATGCCGTATCAGCATATAGCCACGATTATTATACACAAACAGCTTTATTGGCAGATTATAATATTTCATCGTGGCAAAATCCTGAATATTCATCTGCACACTTCCATCGCCCGATAAGGCAATTACCTGGTTGTCTACGCACCCAATTCCAATGGAGCTTGCCCAAAAGCCCATGCAAGACAAACCGCCGGAAATAATATATTTCTGCCCCTCTTTCAGCCGCCAGGACTGAGACACAATATTACATACGCTTCCGGTATCCACTACAATAGCTGCATCTTCCGGAGCCAGATCGGATAGCACTTCTGTAAAATAATAGCTGTTGATCTCCTCTTTTTTCCGGTACTCTTCCTGCACCACCGGATAGGTCGATCTATTATTACGGCAATGCTCTATCCACTGGGTATGCTCCTGACGCTCCGTCTCCTCTTTCAAAAACTGCTGCAGGAAATCTTTCACATTTCCCTTAAACTTCATATCAACCGGCACATCTTCCTTCGCCAGTTCTTTTTCATCAATGTCAACCATAATCTTCACGGCACGTTCTGCAAATTTATCCGGATAATAACCGATAGTAGATACAGACAGCCGGCTTCCCAAAATCAGCAGAAAATCACATTCCTGAATTGCAAAATGTGAAGCCCTGTCTCCGTAACTTCCGGGACGCCCGATAAACAGAGGATGATCCGAATGCATTGCCGCAATGCCGCCTCTTGATGTCACGACCGGAATCTGATAACGTTCTGCAAATATCCGCAGATCTTCTTGTGCACCTGCCGCCAGAACGCCATTCCCAGCCAATATCAGGGGTTTTTGAGATTTAGACAGCAGTTCTTTTATTTCTTCCGTATGCCACGAGGTCTTTCCTTCTTTTTCCGGAATAAAGGGTTTCATTTCCTGCGGTATCTGCTTATTCTGAATATCGATCGGTATATCCAGCCACACCGGACCTTTTCTGCCGGACATTGCCGCATCATATGCCTTTTCCATATGAAACCGGATCTCATCCTCATGCATGACTACTGCAAAATATTTCGTAATTCCCGCAACCATAGATTCCAGATTAAGGCTCTGGGTTCCTTTTTGCCTTATTCCCGTATCCATCTGATACTGTACAATCTTTGAATTTGCCTGTCCGGATATTACAAACATCGGAGAGGAATCCAGATATGCTCCTGCCACACCAGTAACCGCATTTGTCGCCCCGGGTCCGATAGTTACAAGGCACACCCCTGGTTGTTTTTCCACTCTGCCGTAACCGTCCGCAGCCATTGCCGCCACCTGCTCATGCTGTGTACAGACAGCCTTTAATCTTTCATTTTTATATAATGCATCTGTCAGCCACATGGCTGAACTTCCGGAGACCATAAAAACGGTTTTGCATCCTTTCTTCTCCAGAAAATCAAATATGTACTCAGATACCGTCAATTCATTTTCCCCCTTTTATTCGGAATCCTGATAGGTCCATCCATAAACGTCATAACAATCCTTACATAAAGGCAGCTTTTCATACTCGTTTTTCGCTAATATTTTCCTGTAATTCTGCTCTTTTTCTCCATTCCAGCATTCCCGTATACTGCTGTCTGCAAGATTTCCAAGCACCATCACATCATCATTATCCGCACAACATGCATTAATATTTCCATTCCAGTGTAATGTGATAACATCAAACACCTGATGGCAGCATTTGTATCTTCTTTTCTTGTTATCCTGATCTTCTTTCATTTTCTTTAACAGCTCATAGGTTTCCTTCTTTTTCACCATGCTTAAATCAATGAACTCTAATGTTGTAATGCCTATCTCTAAATTATCGCAGATAGCATCACATCTCTTTTTAAATTCCTCAATCTCTTCCTTTTTCTCATTGGTAACAGAAGTGGCAATTGTTATGTATGGATATTCTTTTTCCCCGCGAATCTCATAGAGCCGTCCTATTTTTTCTAACAGCTTATCAAAATCGCTCTTTCCCCTTAATGCCATATATCCTTCCTGATTCACTCCCTGAAAGGAAAATTTAACAGAATCGATCTTGCTCTCTACAAGCTGCTCCATAAATTTCTCATCAAACATACTTCCATTCGTTGTAAGATGGCAGATAATACCGTTTTCTTTTGCTTTTTTAATATATTCCATAAAACGCGGATGTAACGTAGGTTCGCCCTGTCCTACAAATTTGAAGGCAATTTTTTTACCCTTTACTTCCCAAATCAGCTTGTCGTAAATCTCATCTGTCATATAACCGCGTTCCCGCTTCGCAGTACCAGTTCCTGTCTTACACATAATGCACTGGAAATTACAATGATTCGTGATCTCCAGTTCAATGATACGCGGAAACTCAGGTATGGAACTCATCTTACCATCCCCGCTGCCATGATCAATAATATTATAAAATTGTTTTAACGGATGTATTCTCTGCATATATGTTCCTCTCCATATTTTATTTATTCATTATTTACTTCGCCTATATATTCTTTGATAATGCCGCGGCATACATCACCCATATATTTTCCGTTTCTGCTCTGCCGTGCACATTCAACAGTCTGCAAAATCATCCTTTTCAGAGAGTAAATCGGTATCCATGCCAATTCTTCTCTTGCTTTCCGGCTATCCAATTTCAGAATCTTTGTTTCATTGCTAACCTGCTCATCATAGCGATGACATACTTCACCGAATGTCTCCGATATGATATTCAATATTTCCTGTACTTCCGCAAAAGCATCCTCCGTCGGTCCAAAATTATATGCTCCGTTATACTGTTCTGATATACCGGCACTGCTATATAGTTTTTGTGCCAACAACAGGTAACCCCATAAGACATCCAATACATATTGCCAAGGCCGGACTGCGTGAGGATTTCTAATCACTGCCTGAGAACGATTCAAATAGCAGTTTAATGTATATGGTATTAGTCTTGTAATATTATAATCACCATATGCAATTACATTACTGGCCCTTGCCGTAGCAAGATTGATATGTGCCATGTGCTCAAAGAAGGTCTTACGATAGCACTCCGATATGATCTCCTGGCAAACTTTGCTTACCGAATATGGATTATCCGCCCACAACTGACAATTCTCATCATATCCTTCCGGTTTCTCCAAATCTTTATAACATTTGTCACTTGTTACAATAACAACTGATTTTACGTCTCCGTTTAACCGGATCTCTTCAAGCAGATTTACAAGTCCCATGATATTTGTTCCCAGAATATAATCAGGAATTTTATCACTTTTATCCAGAGAAGAGTGGGATGCAAAGTGAAACACAATTTCCGGCTGAAATTGTTCAAATACTCTCTTAATATCCTCACGATTGCGAATATCACCTTCAAAATGGAAATCCGCCGCTGCATCAACCTCACAGTAAAACGACTCTTTTGCCAATGGAAGGGAGAAGCCTGCTACTACTGCATCCAGTTCTTTTAAAAGCATTGTCATCCAGGTACCCTTAAATCCCGTATGTCCTGTTAATAAAACTTTCTTATTCCGCCAAAATCCTTTCTGCATCTACTGTTTCCTTTTATTCATTACAAAGTTTTTTATCACTTCAATCATGTAATCGAGTTTTTCTTTATTCATTCCCGGATATACCCCGATCCAAAAAGAATCATTCATAATAATATCCGTATTTTTCAAATCTCCGATTACACGATAACCTTCCTTCTTTTCCCGCATCTCATCAAAACAGGGATGCTTAATATAATTTCCGGAAAACAGATTCCTTGTCTGAATATTTTCCCCTTCCAAACATGCCACGATTTCATCTCTGGTAAATCCCGCATCACTCTTCACCGTAATTAAAAAGCCAAACCAACTCGGATCTGAATTTTCTGTTGCTTCCGGAAGTATTAGTGCATCTTCACATTCTACAAGCTGCTGTCTCAAATATTTCCAGTTATCTTTTCTTATCTGCACGAATTTTTTCAGCTTTTTCAACTGCGCACATCCAACAGATGCCTGCAAATCCGTAGCTTTTAAATTGTATCCAAAATGAGAATAAACATATTTGTGATCATATCCATAGGGAAGCGCTCCAAACTGCTGCTCATAACGGTGTTTACAGGTATCATCTACCCCGGATGCACACCAGCAGTCTCTTCCCCAATCCCGGAAAGAATTGATCAAACGGTATAATATTGTATTATTGGTACATACCGCTCCTCCTTCACCCAAAGTAATATGATGTGGCGGATAAAAACTATAGGTAGAAATATCTCCTATCGTTCCTGTCTTTTTCCACTCACCATTGATAAAATACTCCGAGCCTAAGGCATCACAGTTATCCTCAATCAGCCATAGATTATGCTCATCACAGAACTTTCTTACTGCTTTCAAGTCAAAAGGATTTCCCAAGGTGTGTGCAATAAATACCGCTTTTGTTTTATCTGTCAATGCACAGTCTAACTGTGTAACATCAATATTGTATCCCGGAATCTGAACATCTAAAAATACAGGCACCGCACCATATTGGATAATCGGATTTACGGTTGTGGGAAATGCCGCTGCTACCGTAATAATCTCATCCCCTTTATGAATTCTTCTTTCTCCCAGTTTTGGAGATGTAAGTGCCATAAATGCTGTTAAATTTGCAGAAGACCCTGAATTAACCAGTGAACAGTATTTTACATTCAAAAATTCTGCCAGCCCTTCCTCGAACTCCTGTACATAATGACCGGATGTCAACCAGAACTCCAATGCCGCATCCACTAGATTTACCATCTCATCTGCATCATATATTCTTCCGGAATAACTGATTCTGTCCCCTTTGACAAATTCCTTATGATCTTCATGATATTCTTTATAATACTCCCTTACCAAATCTTCAATTTGTTCTTTTAGCTTATTTTCCATATTTTACCTCTTTGCAACAATAACAAAATTTCGTATCAGCAGTTTATCAATTATGTCGTTAATTTCATTTTCTCCGCCAATCCCTGACAAAGCTTTTTCTATACAACTTCTCAGTTCATCATTTACATAATGCGGCACTTTATACGCACCCTCAATATTAATCCCTTCTGACTGTAAATATGTAATCACATCCATGAAAGGAATCTGTACCGGATAATCTTCATCTTTGAGATTTCCTACTCCAACCGTCTGCAAAAAATTTCTGTAATCATATGTATTTCTCAAAGTAAAAATTAAATATCCGTCTTTCTTTACCCGTCCGACTAATTTTTTTAACAGCTCCAACGGTTTATCATAAAGATTCATTTCCTTTCCACAATAAATAAAACTGAATTTCTCACCATCTTTTTCCTCCAGAATATCTCTGATACTTCCGGAAAGTACTTCATCGGAAACAGACTCTAAATCAGGATAATAGATAAGTTTTTCTGTCACAGCACAGATATTTATCTGTTCAATACCACTCCACTTACAGAGATTCTTAATATCTAAAATCGGTGTACCGCATCTTGACTCAAAAGCCAGAATATTCACTTGTCCATCATCGAATACTTCCAAATTCTGAATATATGGTGCAATCACATTCTGCGTATCATCCCATGCGTCAATTCCATGGAATTTATTCTGAAACGCCGCTCTGCTCAGAACAATTTCCGCTCCTTCTTCTCCCTGCATCACCGCACTGTCCCTGATATGATCATGATGAATAAAGACATCTCTGCATAATACTAATTTGTACCCTGCCCTGCGAATCCGGAAACAATGATCATCATCCCCAAAATTATGCAGATATCCCATATCAAATCCACCGGCAAGATCAAAACATTCCGTCCTGTACAGTGCTACAAGCGGAACCAGACGGGTTCTTTCTTCCCATTTCTTCGGATTGCTGATATTAAATGCAGCCGCTTTTTCCTGCATTTCCTCTTCATTGGAAAAACCTCCCAACGTTTCTAACTGTTCCCATGTAACATTTGTGCAGACCGGACAGACCATACCAATGTTTTCATCACTTTGTGCACAGGTCAGCAGATTTTTCAACCAGTCTTTTGTCACAATTACATCATTGTTGAGAAGAACATAAAACTCACTTTCCGCAAGCTTCTCTCCTTTGTTATTCGCAAAGCTGCCTCCTACGTTTTTGTTCACATGAAGAATGACTGTATTATCATGTTTTACAGATTGAAAGTAGCGAAACACATCATCTTCCGGACTTCCATTGTCAATCAGCAGCAATTTATAAGATATACCTTCCGTATATTTCAAGACGCTCTCCACACAATTTCTGGTCTTCTCTAATCTCCCGTATGCAAAGATTACAATGGTTACCAATTCTTCCTTGCCTTTATACATCTTTTTTCGCACTGCTGCTACATCCACCGTTTGTTCTGGTGCATTCAGATGTTCGCTACACACTTCAATTACTTTATGCATTTTATTCCTCCTCCCAGTATAACCGTCTCCACCATTACCCTCCTTCACTTAAACAGACGCATAGTATTGCATCATTTCTTTTATTCCATCACAAAATGAAATCTTCGGTGCCCAATCAATCGCATTTAATATTTTATCTGTTTTACAGATAACATGGGGAATATCTTGCGTGGCATAGGGTATCGCTCCAAATCTCACTTCACTTTTACTGCCTGAAATCTGTTTCATCTCTTCGATATAAGATCTTAACGTTCGATGTTCACTTGTAGTCAGATTATAACAGCCGCTTTCCACATCTGTTTCCATTAATTTTATAAATGCTGCTGCAACATCATCCACATGAATAAATTCCCATATCTGTTCTGCTTTCGTCATTAAAATCTGTTCATTTTTCAGCATTTTCTGCATAACACTATTGATCATTTTTTCGTCACTATCATCATATCCATATACGCTAAATAGTCTTGTTTCAATCAGGGAAACATCCGCTTTCCTGCAAAGGCTGTATGCTTCCTTATATAATTCGTATTTATATTTTCCATATGCCAGTTCAGAATCACAAGGTGTATTCTCATCTATTGGCTTATAATAATTTTTATATTCCAATAGCGTTCCCGGCAATATTACTTTTGAGCAGCCCGCTTTCTCTACCATACAATAAATACTATTCAGAATGCACAGATAACTGTTCCGGTTGATATTATCATTATTTCTATATTCTCTTTGTGTTCCGTTCCAGGAGAAAGGCAGGTAATAATCACATTGTTTCACATATCTGTCTAAATGATGATATTCTTCCATATCCAGTTCTATGTACTTCACTTCTTCCGAAAGTCTCTGCTCCTTTGTACACTTTCGAACTGCCGCAATAATATTATATTTTTCTCTGTCAAGCTGGCTGATAAGATGTCTGGCAATAAAACTGCCGGCACCAGTAATAACAATATTCTTTTTCATACTATCGGCTGTTTCCCTCTCCTATTTATCATATACTGCAAAGCAGACCGTTTCTATCTGTGTATGCGTATAATGTCTCAGATATATCTTATAGTCCGGTAGTATTTCTTTAAAAAACAAAGGAATCTCCCACATATCTGAAAGTTTATGATAAACACATATTGCTAAGATCGGTTTGTTTTTCAAAATCAGAATTTTATTGATATAGGGGCAATCTCCTGTTTCATTTCCTCTACTGAGACTTCCAATTTTTCTTGTTTCTTGTGATACTCTGTAAAAATATCATTAATTACATTCATATCTTCATCATCCCATCAGTATGTTCTGTATCTTTTCTGCAACACCTTCGCCACTTAACCCATACATTGCATTTAAATACTCACGGCTTCCTGTCACCGGTGCAAATGTATCCGGAAAACCAAATTTCTGAAACTTTACGTTCTTATCCGGATGTTCTAAAATCACGTCTCCGACAGATGTTCCAAGACCACCATATACACTATGCTCTTCCATCGTAAAAATAGCCGGATACTCTTCTATACATTCTTCTATCAGTTTTTTGTCTATCGGCTTTATTGTATGCATACTGTAAAGTGCTACATGAAGTCCCTGCTCCTCCAGCAGTTCACATGCTTTTTTGGCATCCTTCACTACCGTTCCCGTTGCAAACAGTACGGCATCTTTCCCTGGTTTCATGCAGATTGCTTTACCAATTTCAAGTGATATTGGTACATCATGTATAACAGGATCCACACTTCTGCCAATCCGAATATATAAAGGCTTGTCATAATGCTTAGAAGCCCACATGATTGCTTCCATTTCCGTCGGGTCTGCCGGACATACCACTGTCATATTCGGCAGCATACACATAGTTGTAAGATCGAAATAAGAATGATGTGTGGGACCTGCCGAACCATAAGCATGTCCGCCTCCAACTCCCACTAATACAACGGGATTTTCCTGATAACAAATATCAAGCTCTATCTGCTCTAATGCACGAAGTGTCATAAACGAAACCACGTTATAGAGATACGGCTTCATTCCCATCGCTGCAAGACCTGCACCAAAACTAACAAAATTCTGCTCCGCAATACCTACATTCACGAACCGTTCTTTAAATTCTTTCTCAAATTTTTCAAAAACCGAAAATCCCGTGTCACCTATGACACACATTACCTTATCATTTTCTCTTGCCATTTCTGTCAACACATTAACAAAGGTAGTTCTCATTTGCTCTGTTCCTCCAAAATCATCTGTAATTGCTCATCATTCGGTGACTTAAAATGCCATTCCAATCTGTTTTCCATGAAAGACGCGCCTTTTCCCTTTACTGTATTGGCAATTATAACTGTAGGTTTTGCAGGATTTCTCGATACACCCATACTGAGTGCCTGATAAATCTGATCGTAATCATGTCCGTCAATCTCTACCGCATGACATCCAAACGCTTCAAATTTCGCCCTCATATCCCCCATATCCATTACTTCTTTATCACTTCCGTAAGCCTGTAAGTGATTTCTGTCAACAATCAGTACTAAATTAGAAAGCTGAAACTTTGCTGCAAACATTGCGGTCTCCCAAACAGAGCCCTCATTGCATTCTCCGTCACCCATCAGAACGTAAACATTTCCTTCTAATCCCCGGCAGCGTTTCGCATATGCCATGCCTGCTCCCACACCAGCTCCGTGGCCCAGAGAACCTGCCGACATTTCTACTCCCGGAACTCCTTTAGTCTGATATTTTCTCGTATGCCCTGCATAACATTCGCCATCCGCGATATGTTTTTTTAAATCTTCCATAGGGATTATTCCTGCATGTGCCAATGTTACATACATAGATGCTGCAATATGTCCCTTGCTTAGGATAAATATATTGCGATTCGGATCCTCCAGATTATCTTTATTAATTCCCAGCACTTGCTTGTACAAAACTGCCATAATATCGATGGCTGAATACCCTCCGCCAATATGTGAATCATTCGTCCGGTTCAAGACTCTTGCCGCATCTATCCGAATTTGCCTGGCAAAATCTGCAACTTCTTCGTTTGATTTTTTCCCCATCTAATCTCCTCATTTCTACCATAATTTCCACGGTGCCTGATTGCTAATCCACCGTTAATCCATCCGGCATCCGATTGCGGCTTTTCCTTAAAGTCTAAAATCGTATCATCTGCATCAATATCAAGGACACCGTATTTAGCCGGAGACTGAACAGCCGTTATTGTTGCAATCTTCCCATGCTTATAATGATGCTCCAATAAGGTGTTAATGTTTATATCCGCCACACCATCACCGTAGGTAAGCATAAAGCTCTCCCCTTCGGGAATATATTTCTGGATTTGTTTTACCCGGCTCCCTGTCATATTATCCACTCCGGTTTCTCCCAATCCGGCGAAAATTTTTCTCCTATTTGAATAAAAGGTTCCTTTAAATTCCAGTTACAATGTGATGATTGATAACACCGTTTGCACGGATCGTCCATTTTATGATTATCATTCACGATAATAAAAAGAACCGGCTGAAACCGGTTCTTTTTTACTATCTTAGAAATTAGCCTAATAAGGATAATACACCCTGAGTTGACTGATTTGCCTGAGCAAGCATTGACTGTCCAGCCTGAGCAAGGATGTTGTTCTTGCTGTACTCAACCATCTCTTCAGCCATATCTGTATCACGGATACGAGATTCAGCAGACTGAGTATTCTCAGCTGTTGTATCAAGGTTAGCGATAGTATGCTCTAATCTGTTCTGTAAAGCACCAAGGTAAGAACGCTGTTTAGATACTAAATCAATAGCGCTCTGAATGCTGTTCATAGCAGAACCTGCATCTGCGAAAGAACTCATCTGTAATCCTGTAATACCTAAGGAATTAGAATCCATATTACTGATCGTGATGGTAATCTTCTGTCCGGATAAAGAACCAACCTGAAGGTTCTTTCCTGAGAAGTTTCCGTCTAATAAGTTCATAGTATTGAACTGTGTTGTAGAACGGATACGATCGATTTCAGATGTCAACTGATTAATTTCATCCTGGATAGATTCTCTATCGATTGTGGTGTTAGTATCGTTAGCTGCCTGTGTAGCTAATTCGTTCATACGCTGTAAGATAGAATGTGTCTCGTTTAAAGCACC
The DNA here is from genome assembly GCA_964462405.1 of uncultured Eubacterium sp. Taxonomy (GTDB): domain Bacteria; phylum Bacillota; class Clostridia; order Lachnospirales; family Lachnospiraceae; genus Roseburia_B. The sequence goes on along the minus strand of CAYWXJ010000008.1, from coordinate 30 downwards.
TTCAGCGATCTGTACTACAGAGATACCATC
>CAYWXJ010000007.1:0-33456 GCA_964462405.1 uncultured Eubacterium sp. | reverse complement strand
TCCCTGTCTGGCAGTCTTTTATTTTCAGGGTTTTCCAACATCGAAATTAATTCATGATAATTTGGAAAACTGTACCATAGACCCGATACCAGACCAGGTGTATACCGGAGAACAGATTTGTCCGGTTCCGGTAGTCCGTTATAAAGGAGAGATTTTGACAGAAGGTGTGGATTATTCCGTATCTTATGGGGAAAACATTCTTCCGGGATATGGACGTGGAAGCATTGCGATTCAAAGCCTGGATAATTCAAAATTTTATCAAGGGGATTACGGAATAGGTGTGTGTTTTAATATTGTTTCTCCAGAAGATAGTATTCTGCAGAACCAGAGTCAGCCGCCAGAAATTATACAAACAACAAATAATAATGTTCAACAGAATTCAAATGCAGGAAACAGCAATCAGACAGGAGGAGATTCCGTTGAGCAGACACAGCAGATCACTGGCATACAGGATTCCTATACAAAAGCCTATGGCAGTAAGAACTTTACGCTTAAAGCCAACGGACCTGCAGCCGTTACCTATGCCAGCAGTGACAAAAAGGTGGTCACAGTAGGAAAAATAAGCGGTAAAGTAACGATTAAAGGAATCGGCAAAGCAACGATTACCATTCAATCCGGAGAATTAACCAAAAAAGTTACCATCACGGTCAACCCGAAAAAGCTCTCTTCCGTCAAAGCATCTGCATCCGGAAAGAAAGCCATCAAAGTATCCTGGAAGAAAGACAAGAATGTCACGGGTTATCAGGTACAGTATGCGGCAAACAGTAAGTTCACCAAAGGGAAAAAGACAGTTACGATCAAGAAGAATAAGACTACTTCTTATACAATAAAGAAGCTTGCAGGCGGGAAGAAGTACTATGTACGGGTAAGGGCATACAAGGTTGTCAAAGGCAAGAAGTACTATGGTGATTGGAATAGTGTAAAAAAATAAAAAGTGCTGTCAGAAGAGATGCCGGAGCGGTTATTGAATACGGAGAGTACATTGTTTAGCCGGATAGAGAATAGTATCAAAAACGATGGGTTTTCCGATGGGATGATACAGAATTATATGCAGAATGAAACTGAACCCGGAAAAGGTCTGACTTTTGGAAATCCAGTAGAAGATTATGGAACCTTTCATGCGTCACATATGAGTACAAGTGAACTCATTGCAGGCTATAAGGGTACAGAATTTTTATGCGGTTGCAACAGATGAAGAGTTAAAAATTGATACAAATCCAGACGGGAAGCTAAAGCAGGGAGAAGATACCATAAACCAGACAAAGTTTACCGTTTTAGATTATCAGACCAGTGATTTCCTTGGCGCTGAAACTGATATGGCAATGACGATTACCTATCGAGCTGAAGATAAAGTAGGTAACGTAACCACCAAGATGGTAACGGTATATTTGGCAGATACGACAGCACAAGAGTTCATTGAATCCAATGGAATTTTTGGAAGCCAGCAGGGATTTCTACTGAATTTTGCACACTGCAAAGTACAATAATCAATAACCTTATCTCATATGTAAGAAGTTTGATAGCCATTATTTTTGCAGATGAATGTATCATAAATGAAATAGTTACATATAAACCGAATAATTTGACTTATATCTTGTTTTCTAAGGAAGGAGTGGATATAATAAAGATAAATTAAAAGATCAATATAAAGGTTACATATGAAGAGAAAAAGATTCTGGCAGTTGCATTAGCAATAATATGCATATTTGTTGATATAGTACCCGTATGGGCGCAGGATAACGTAGATGCTGTAGGAGAAGTTTATATTACCAGTGCAGATGGGACTGGAAATATTAGTTCTGGTGAAGTCAGAAGAATTAAAGAATAAAGTAGTACCGGAAATGACACAGACCGATGGTTACAAAGACAGTACGGAAATCATGGCAGTAGAAGTAGCAGAACCTGTTCAGATGCCAGTAATTATAACGGTTCAAATTCCAATTATCATGTATGTCAGGTTACTTCCAGTGGGACGATTGTTACATATGCCGGAGGGGAAGCTGTTCTTAAGGCAACCGATGAGAGCGGGCATGAACTGATTCTGAATGTGTCGGTTTACAGTCCGATGGAAAGTTTTGAAATCAAGGGAACATACATTGATGTCGAGGGGAAACCGACAAAAGTAACGGCAAATATAAATCCCGCATATAGTTATGCTGCTAATGTGGGTGCAGTATGGACGTCTTTAAATCCTGAAATTGCTATAGTGGAATCTATAAGTCCGCTGACAGCAGAAGTGACAGGGATTCGTGCTGGAGATGTGGAACTGACAGCCGCTGTAAATGATAATGGACAGATGGTTTCAAGAACGAAAAAATTTGGATACATCCAATTTACCAACCAATAATGGCAATGGGACCGGAAATACAAACAATAAAAGCTTAATATGTTACATTAAAACAGACGATTTGGCAATTATCTTGTTTAAAAAGCAACAGATATAATAAAGACAGGCAGAAAATAGGATGGTGTGCAAAGAATCATGAGTTCGTTATAATTAACTACAGGGTATGTAACACAAAGGAGAAGGGTTAAATGGGTGGAATATCGCGGTATGACTATTTAGCAATGGCGTTGGATTTGCAGGAGAGAAACCGGAATCAGGAAGCTATAGAAGTCTTGTACGAAGCGAGAAACAATTATCCCGAAGAATATTTATTTGAAAAACATATAGGCGACTTGCATTTTGAAATGGGAAAATATGAGATGGCGATGGAATCGTATTTATACTATTTAGAGCATACAAGTCATAATCCGGTGCATTTTAAACATTTTGCACTTTTTTGGGAGAGAATGAGCGGCAGAGCGGAAACATCCGTTCTCGACAAATATGCAAAAAGAATCGAGGTAAATCTGAAAATCGGAACGTATTCTAAGAAATCGCTTGTAGATGTTTGCAGATTAATCGCTCCATATGTAAATGAGGATAAATTACATATCTATGGAAATGACTCGAATTTTGATCAAATTGTTTCATATACCAGAGAATTAGAAAAGTCGTATCGGATATATATTTTATTTTTCAAGTTATTAAGCTCTGAGCACTCCGTAAATAATAAAAGAATAGATAAATTTATCGTTTCTTCCATGGAAAAGAAGGAATTGTATGATTGTGCCTTGAATTTAATCTGCCGGGTACTTGAATATGATAATGATAATATGGCAATAAGAACTATGTTCCGCCTTTGCAGAAGACAGAAGGATTATTCGAAAGCGCAAGAATATATTGACAAAAACCCGCAGATAAAGGAGTGGACTGACTCTAACATACAGTATGAGTTAATATATTATTTTGCAGAGACGGGTAAAAAGGAAGAGTTGAATAAATCTTTAAATATCATTGAAAAGAGCGGATATGACAGCATTCCTATTTTGCGTACATTATACAATTTCTATCTGCAGTTTGATATGTTCGAACAAGCCGAGAGAATAAGTTCCCGCTTGGCGGTCCTGCAGGGAACTGACGATTATGATAGAGAAAAAGAACGGAACGAACTTAAGGAAGAGCTGAATCATAGTCGTGAAATGCTTCCTATGAGTGAAATGCTGAGCGGATTTTCCCATGAACTCAAACAGCCAATCACGAATATTCGGTATAGCGTCCAATCCTATCAGATGAAGTTGAAAAAGAATCCGGTTAGTACAGATGAAATAAATGCGTTATTTGATGATATTCTTTCACAGGCAATGCGAATCAAATCATTATTATCACGATTTTCTCCGTTAGTAGCAGAAAGGGAAAATGCTGCCCGGTTTTCTGTGTATGAGAGCATTACCGGCGTATTCGATGAATTTGATTTACAGTTAAGCGAAGAAAATATACAAGTTTATATGAACAATAAAGCAGATTTTAATTTAAACGGTGATAGTATAAAATTTGATCAGATATTTTACAATCTCATAGGAAACTCAATATATGCAATAAAAGAAAAAGGAAACGAAGGAAATATATGGGTAACCATTGAAGAGAATGCCGCTTATCACATAATAACATTTGCGGATGATGGGATAGGTATAAATCCGCAGTATTACGATAAATTATTTGAGCCGTTCTTTACAACAAAAGAGCCAAAAGCGGAAGAAGATGGTGGTGAGGGATTAGGATTATATATTGTACGGAATATAATTCATATGTTTAACGGAGATGTAAGAATCGATAAAACTTATCATAATGGGGCCAGATTTATATTTGAAATCAATAAATAGGTGATACTAAAAATGAGTAAAGTTTTAATTATGGAAGACGAGGCAATGACAGCAAAAGCGGTGAAAGACGCGTTAGTTCTGAATAAAATCAAAGCAGATGCGGCAAAAGACGGTCTTGAAGGAATAGAGCTGTTAAAAAAGGCAGAATATGACTTGGTACTGCTGGATTTGAAGATGCCGAAAATGAGCGGAGAAGACGTTCTGAGAGCAATCAGAACTATACGGCCGTATGTCTTCGTTATTGTGTATACTAATTTTAGTGAATTTACGGATTTAACAACATTAGCTAATATCGGAATTGATGGATACGTGGATAAAGGAGCGGATGCAGATTTAGGGGTATTAATAAAACTGATAAAAAGCAAGTTAGAACCATTTTCTGATAATATAGAAAATATATTATAATGAAAAATGGTCATTTTGGAGAAAAACGGGGAGCATTAGGAGTTATATGAGGTTTGACGAATGATAAGAATCGGGATATGTGATGATTTAGTTGACGCGTTGCATATGCACAAGGAAATGGTTGCGCATATTATGCAGAAATTGGGCATGAATGCGGAAGTCAAATGTTTTCAGAGCGGTGAAGATTTACTATGGGAGATAGAACAGAGCGGAAGCATGGATATTCTTCTTATGGACATCGAAATGAACGGAATGAATGGTGTAGAAACAGCCAGAACAATCCGCAAGATAGATTTTTTTGTAATCCTGATTTTTATATCACTCTATGACCAATATTGTAAGGAAATGATAAGCGTACAGCCCTTTGCTTTTATTGATAAGCCTGTGACAGAGGAACAATTAGAAAGTGTGCTTGTTCACGCACTGGAAATAGAAGGTGCCCGGGACGAAGTGTTTCAGTTTTCCTATAGAAAAGTCATACGCAAGCTTCGGATAAAAGATATTCGCTATTTTGAGAGCAGCAAACGGGAAGTTTTTATACACAGCATAAATGAAATTTATTCGTTTTATCGGAAATTAGATGAGATTGAGCAGGAATTGGCTGAATCGAACATTAAATTTATAAGAGTCAGCAAATCTTTTTTGACCAATACATTATTTGTTAAAGAATTTCGTTATGACAGAATTGTTATGGATGACGGCATGGAATTGAATATTGGTCCTAAGTACCGGAAATCCATAAAAGAGTACTATTTGGAATTGATGAGGAAGTATTAAATGTTATGGAATATACTGTTGGTCGTCATAGAATTTTTTGCATTAATCATGCAGAGAATTTTTACACAGAAAGTCTTACATAGAAAAAATCATAACTGGATAGCAGAAGTGCTTATCTGGGGAGGATTTTTTGCTTTATCTAATTTTATGACATATTGTATTTCAAAAAGTGCATGGGAAAACACAATCGTATTTGCTGTCTTGTTTTATTTTACCCTGTATATGTTGTATACGGATGCAATGGGAACCTTAGCTGCGGTAACGGTATTTATGGCAATAGGCGGCGTGCTTTCTGAATTTCTGACCTATTATGGCTGGATACTGATTATACGGGAGAACAGTTTTCAGATCAATAGTATCAATCAGAAGTATCTTCTGATGATTATTTCAAGGCTTGTATTATTTTTCTTTATAAAACTGCTGCTGCTTATTATCCAGGAACGCAGAGATTCCGAATTGAATATACAGGATTGGGTTGAAATCTTTATGATTCCCGGAGGAAGCATCATTATTTTGACTGCTCTTTTCTGCCGGTCATATTCATTAAATGGAATATTGGATTTTGTGGCAGTAATTATGGTCATGCTGATTAATATATTTACATATTATTTATATGCCCAGATTCGAATGAGAACGGAAGAGAAAACCAGAGAAGTTATGCTGCAGGAACAGAGCGAATATTATGTAAGACAGTATGAGGAGAGCCGGAACATGTGGCAGGAGATGAGTGAATTTCGCCACAATATGCAGGAAAGATACCTCATGGAGCATATGTATTTAAAGCAGAAGAACTATGAAGAATTAGATCAATGTTATCAGAACACACTTGAAAAATTGCAGGGCATCGGGAAAGAGAAAGCAGCGAATACAGGAAATTTCTATTTTGACAGCCTGATCAATTATAAGGCAGGGACGGCTGCAAGAGAGAATATTAAGTTTCAGGCAAGGTTAAGTATACCAAGTGATGTTGAAGTTCATACGGAGGATATGTACATTTGCCTGGGAAATTTACTGGATAATGCGATAGAAGCTTCAAAAAAGCTGCAGGATGGCAGGGTGATCAATTTAAAAATCGTTGTAGATGAAAAAAATCTTTATATTGAAGTTTCGAATGCGTATGAAGGAAGAAGAGAGAAGTCCGGAAAGGAATATCTTACTACAAAGCAGGAAAAAGAACGGCATGGTCTTGGACTGAACATTGTCAGGAAAATTGCCGCTAAGTATCATGGAGAAGTAAATATTTATGATGAAAACGGCAGATTTACAGTCAGTGTATTATTTTATGGAATTGTATATGCGTAATTTTCCCTGCCGGAGCGTAAAAAATTACAGATAAACCTGCAAAATATTACATTAACAGATATAAAACGACAAAAATGCTATGCTATAGAAAAAAAGGGAGGTAGCCAAAGATGATAAGAGACTTTATGAAAAAGCATATGTGTAGTATTACAACATTTGCATTAACCCTTGTTGCAACAGGAATGGCATCAAGATGTTGTTACTATATGTTCCATCAGCCGGAAGTACCGGAGAATTTGAAGAAATTTTCTAAATAATGATGGAAAAATGGTTTCAGCGAATCATTGCAATACTGGAAAGAAATGGAAGCATTGAAAGCGAGGACAGAGAAGTTTACCTGTTTGCACTGAATACCGTGTTAGTATATATGATAAATATTATACTAAGTGCCGTAATAGGTCTGCTTTTTGGGATGCCTTTGTACTGTGCCATTTTCCTGCTTGCATTTGTCGTGTTAAGACAGGAAGCAGGAGGGTATCATACCTCTGGCTGGGTAACGTGTTACCTGCTTTCCGGCATTGTTTTGATTTTCACATTGGTGTGGGTAAAATTTGAAATTCCATTTCAAACGTTGATTACAACTTCCTTGATGCTGCTGGCGTCAGGAATTATTTATACCTGTTCACCGCTAGAATCTGACAATAAAGTATTAGAGTCAAGCCAGAGAGAAAAGATCAGAAAAAAGGCAAGGAAAATTGTTGTCATAGAAGCACTGGCAGGTTTATTGCTGCTATTTTTTGATAAAAAGGCAGCATATGCCGTTTCCTGTGCAATTATCTGGTGCGGTGGAGGTTTTGTAGTATGGTTTGAAGAAAAATGGGTGAGAGGAAAAAAATAGAAGAGTTATTATAGCAATGCGTTTCATAATTCATTATGAAACGCATTGCTGCGTTTAGCCGTTACTTAGAGCATCCAAGGGGGTGCTCTAAGTACGCTTCGTCCTGTAATCAGGTAAAAAAAGAAACAAAAATTCGTTGATGCTATACGCCTGAAGTACTATACTTATATTTGTTTAGAATATTTTACAAAAATAATGTGAGGACTAAGGATGTATATAGAACAGGATTTAGTGAGAATAGCAAAAAGAGAGAATAATACCAAACGAAATTATCTTGTTGTAGACCCATTGCAAGGGAAGCATATACCGGTATCACCGGGAAAGGCGCTTAAGCTTTTTGAAAATTTAGCAGATGTTTTGAGGGGGAAATACCAGGGGGAACGGCTGCTGCTTGTCGGGTTTGCAGAAACAGCGACGGCAATAGGGGCACAAGCGGCATTGAGCCTGCAAACTAAATATATCCAGACGACCCGTGAAATCATTCCTGGTGCGGAATATCTGTTTTTTTCAGAAGAACATAGTCACGCTGCGGAGCAAAAGCTTGTAAAAGATGACATAGATGCAGCTGTGAAGGATACGGACAGGATCCTCTTTATAGAGGACGAGGTTACCACAGGTAAGACGATTTTAAATATTATTGCAATTATGGAGAAGCTATATCCTGGTAAATTAAAATATTCAGTGGCATCCCTGTTGAATGGAATGGCAAAAGAGCATCAGCATATATATGCCCAAAAAGGGATAGATTTGCACTATCTTGTAAAGACGGATCACAGTACATATGGTGAAAAAGCAGAATTATTTACCGGAAATGGGACATATTTTGCCTGTTGTACAGACAGAGTGGACAGGTTTGACATGATCTCTGTTCCGGGCCGGATGGATACTAGAAGACTTATCGAAGCGGCAGAATATGAAAAAGCCTGTGAAGAGCTTTGGAAAACGCTCATTGGTTATACAGGAAAAATAGAAAATAAAAATATTTTAGTAATAGGAACAGAGGAATTTATGTATCCTGCACTGTTTGTAGGAAAGAAATTAGAAGAAATGGGAAATACTGTAAAAAGTCATGCAACCACAAGAAGCCCCATAGCGGTAAGCCCGGAAGAGGATTATCCTTTACATGTAAGATATGAATTGAAAAGTCTGTATGACAGTGAGCGGAGGACTTTTCTATATGATATAGATTCCTATGATCAGGTGCTTATCCTTACAGATGCGCATATGGAAAAAGAGGAAGGCTTACATTCGCTGCTGAATGCAGTCAGGACCAAAAATGAAAATATAGTATTGGTAAGGTGGTATTGATTATGAGGAGCTCATATAGTGAAGAGGATGTTATCCTATTACTGAAGGATATTACAGGTCTGGTGGAACCGCAGCCGACAGAAGAAAGAGAAAAACTGATACAGTCAGGCAAGCATTACAGTGAAATGCTGCCGATCGAATATGTACCCACAGAAAAATATATGCAGGTATATAAAGAGGCACTTGATATATATGCCGGACCAACAGCATTGGCGGTTGGCTGTCTTGCGGATAAAATCATAAAAATAAGGGGAAAAGAAGTCGTTCTGGTATCCTTAGCAAGAGCAGGTACATCCATCGGCATATTAGTCAAGCGGTATATCAAACAAAAATATCACCTGGATGTACCGCATTATTCTATTTCTATCATCAGAGACAGGGGGATTGACGACAATGCAATGAAGTACCTGCTGAAGCGTTATAAGCCGCAGCAGCTGCTGTTTGTGGATGGATGGATCGGAAAAGGAGCGATTTTGAATGAACTAAAGAAAGATATTGCGGCATATGCAGGAGTCTCCTCTGAAATTGCAGTCGTTGCAGACCCGGCAAATGTTACCGAATTGTGCGGCACACACGAAGATATTCTGATACCCAGCTCCTGCTTAAACTGTACGGTATCCGGACTTGTAAGCAGAACCTTTCTCCGGGAAGACATTATAGGAACGAATGATTTTCACGGGGCAGTATATTACGGGGAATTAAAGGATTCGGACTTGTCCTATGAATTTATAGAAGCAATAGAGAAGCGGTTTGTTATGGAGATAGATGTGAAAGAGAGAAAAGTACCGGGAACGGGCGTGGATGAGGTACGGAAAATAGCGGCTGCATTTGGCATTGAAGACATTAATCTGGTGAAGCCGGGAATTGGTGAAGCCACCAGAGTATTGCTCCGCAGAGTACCCTGGAAGATTTTGATTGATAAAAGATACCAGGACGATTCCTCGTTAGCTCATCTGGTCAGACTGGCGGAAGAAAAGCATGTTCCCATTGAGTATTATCCGCTTAAGCATTATAAATGTTGCGGAATTATTAAAAAATTAGCGGATGCATAAAGAATATGACCATCATAAAAAATCCATGCAAAAGACGCCTTGTCTGCATGGATTTTTCATTAATCTTTGATGCCGAAAGCTTCCGCAAGAAATAAGGTTTGCTGCGCCCAGTTGTTGTGGGTTTTGTATTCGTTCATTCTTTCCTTTGCTAAATTACCGGAAACATATTCATTGGAATTTTGATTCCAGTTCAGGATAGACTGTGCATCGTTAAAATCAGATCTTGAAACCTGATAGCATTGGTTGACGACAGAGATCTGATTTGGATGAATCACCGTTTTTCCGGTAAAGCCGCATAATTTGTCGTCGGCAATCTCCTGGATCAAACCAGTTTCCCAGTTATCTCCGGCATAATATTCCCATACGGGACCGGAAACTACATAGTCCATCCCGTAGACGGTGATTATATCTGAAAAAATACTTGCAATGGGTCTTATGCGGTGAATGGATTCGTTGGAATGTCTTCGAAAGCCAAACATATGGCAAAGATCGTTGCCGCCTACGCGTATGTTCAAAACCAGTTCTTCGATCTTAGATAAGGTATCCTTAAGCCCATAAAGAATGTCGGTGCGATTTCTTAAATCGATCATGGACGAATTTTCATAGATCGGCATCATGTATATTTTCCGGCCAGCAATTTCGTTCGCTTTTATAATACTCTGTATGTAGGCATCTGCATTTGAAGAGGTAAATTTCGGAATGATGAATCCTGTGATGACTTCAAGCCCTGCTTTTAATGCTTTTGTCAAACGAACGATTTGTTTGGGATTTCGTACCCTGACAAAAATTTTAGGTAAATAAAACGGCTGCTTCTGGTAGCTGATAAATATTTGCCGGATCGAGTGGATGAGATCCTGTTCGGCTTCTTTCACAAAATTATCATTAATCGTATCTTCTAAGCACAATGCTAAGGAAAATTTAGTGCCGAACTTTTCGTGGATAATAGAATCGGCAAGAGTTGGTTTGTTTGCCGGACAATACAGTAATGATCCGACGCTGTAATATATAATATTATTTTTCAAATTGTAATCCTCCCGGTAGTAAATCATATATTCAAATATATGAGCGGACATATAAACTGATTGTAACATGACCGAAATAAAAAAGATAGATAATAAATTTTATATATGATAATATTAGTAACAGTTCAGCGTAGGACTTTGCACTTGCTGCAAAGCCCGTAAGAATATGTAGATTTTTCCGAGCGTGAATCCGCCCCTTGCCGTAGGCAACTTTAAATGGACGGATTCAGTAACAGTGAAGCCGAAAGGCTGAACTGTTACTAATATTATAACAGTTCAAAAGATACGAGGTGGGTTTGAAATGTGCAGAAAAGTATCGTATAGACATAATATTATGCGTATCAATTCTATCGATACATTTATGAATATAAAAGGCGGTTTTAATAATCATCTGAAGGATGTTTATTTTATCAGAGGACTTGGCGAACCGGCAGGTTTCGAAGCGAAAATAGCAGAGCTTGACAGCAAAATGGGGAGGGAGATGGCAGATAACCGCCTTTCCTATTTGCGGATAAAAAAATTGCCGAAATTAACCGGCATTGAAGATTCAGACTATTATTCTAAGGCATATGACCAGTGCAGTAACAATGAAAAATTTTCCCTGAAAAATATAAATACAGACGATAACTTCCGGCAAGTTTTAACGGCTGGAATTGCAGACGTTACAGGAGAGTTTCAAGCCGTAAAAAACGGGGCATCCGAATCTATGATAAGAAATTTCGGAAGCAAATTGCTGTTTTGGCTGGACAATCTTATGAAGGATGCTTTTGTTCATTGGAATGAGCGGTATTGTATTAAAATCGTCGCTGAAAATGTAATGAAGGATCAGGAGTATTTGTTTTTCTATTTTTTGACGTTATTAGGCTGCGACGTTCTTTTGCTTGAAAACAGAAAGGATGCGGATATAGCGGACCGGTTAAAGCAATTATCCTATGCGGCTTATCTGGGACCTTACGGAGAGACGGAATTAGGGGAGTATGTGCCTGCCGCACCTGAAAAGAAAAATCCGGCTGAGAAGAGTGCGCCGACAGAACATACGGCCAGGCCAAAGATTAAGATGACGATTCCGAAAAGAGAAAATAGAAATACAGCCCCCGCAGCGGCTGTAAGGAACCATACCCAGAATGCGGAGAAATCCTTTGAGGAACTGGCAAAGTTAGCTTCCTCCATTGTAATGATTGCGATTCATAACAGGGATGGAGAGATTATAGGAACAGGTTCCGGAATTATGATAGGCAGGGACGGATATATTTTGACAAATAATCATGTTGCTGCCGGAGGAAGCTTTTATTCGGTGAGAATTGAAGACGATGAGGAAATTTATACAACAGACGAAGTCATCAAGTATAATTCCACGCTGGATTTAGCAGTCATCCGTATTCAAAGAAGCTTAAATCCCCTGCCTGTTTACAGGGGAGAAAGAAAATTAGTCAGAGGACAGAAAGTGGTGGCGATCGGAAGTCCCCTTGGATTGTTTAATTCGGTTTCAGACGGAATTATTTCCGGCTTCAGAGAAATCAATCATGTGGATATGATTCAGTTTACGGCACCAATATCCCATGGAAGCTCCGGAGGTGCGGTATTGAATATGCAGGGGGAAGTTATTGGCATTAGTACGGCGGGAATGGATAACGGACAGAATATTAATCTGGCGGTCGGGTATGAGAGTATCCTTTTGTTTGCGAAGGGGTTTTATTAGCAAAATAGTAACAGTTCAGCCTTTCGGCTTCACTGTTACTGAATCCGTCCATTTAAAGTTGCCTACGGCAAGGGGCGGATTCACGCTCGGAAAAATCTACATATTCTTACGGGCTTTGCAGCAAGTGCAAAGTCCTACGCTGAACTGTTACGCAAAATAGCCTAAAATGGTACATAAATCTTGTAAAGAATTTACCAATATGATACAATGGGTTCTGGGAATTTTATGATTTGGTAAAGGGTGAGGCAGTATGAAGAATAACGGCAGAAGAGTACGGGTATCTTTCAATTCCCCTGTTATATTGGGATTTACGATAGCGTGTTTGATTGTCCTGTTATTAGATAAAGTGACAGGAAGCATATCTACGAACGCATTATTTAGTGTATATAGATCTTCCCTGTTAAGTCCATTGACCTATATCCGGTTTTTTGGTCACGTCTTAGGTCATGCGGGATGGGAACATTTTATCGGTAACATTATGCTTATATTGGTTGTAGGGCCGCTGCTTGAAGAGAAGTATGGCTCATCGAATATGTTATTTGTTATTTTATCCACGGCACTTGTTACCGGAATCATTCATTTCATATTTTTCCCCCATGTACAATTACTTGGAGCAAGCGGTGTGGTATTTGCTTTGATTTTACTTTCCTCTTTGACAAGTATTCAGGAAGGAAAGATACCGCTTACATTTATATTGGTTGCGTTTATCTATATCGGAGAACAGATATACGATGGAATATTCGTTCAGGACAATGTATCTAACCTGACTCATATTATAGGCGGGATTGTAGGGTCTGCTTTGGGCTTTGTCATGAACAGGAATAAGATGAACAGATATTGAAGGTGAGAATGCTAAATGTCAGAACATATAAAGATTCGAAGCCTCGATGATTATTTTCTCGAATTAAAAAGAAGACAGGATAAAGGGGTTTACTTTTACCGCATCAATGGATATTCAGAAGAAATAGAACAGTTTATAAAGAAATATTATGATGCAGCCAGGCGAACCGGTGTAATCATAGAGGGCAAGATTCAAAATCCGGATGAAAAGAATCTTTCTTATTACGGAGAGATGATGGGAATGGATTTCCGGATGAGTCCGCGCTTCATAACCGAAAGCCTGAAAAAGTGGCTGCCTCGGATGAATGAGTATCAAAGAACCAATGTTGCAAACGCGATATATGACGCTCTTAATTCCATGCAAAAGTCAGGCAAGACAGAGAATATGCTAAAAAACGCATATATAAAGTTCATGTGCTGGCTATATTACAGGTTCGAGAGAATTGTAAATCAGCTTGGAGAGAATCATGTTCCTAAAATATTATACGAGGGAGATATTAGCAATTATGAATTAATGATCATATCCATTCTCGCAAAAGCAGGCTGTGATGTGGTTTTATTACAGTATCATGGAGACCAGGGATATTTGAAGTTAGATCCCGCATCCGCATTATCTGACGACCTGCAGATGAGCGGGCTTAAGCAGTTCCCGCCGGATTTTGGATTAAAGCATATCCAAGAAACGCTCAGGAGGGAACAGGATCAGGAGAGATTGTATGGAACAAAGCCGTTACTGGTCAACTGTACCAATGCCTGGATAAAAGGAAACGGACTGGCTGACTTCAGGGAAAGTACCTCCTTACGGGGGAATGACCCAAAGCTTTTTTATAACTGTTACTGCAGGATAAACGGAGTAGAAGATAAACTGACTTATTTGAATGAATTGTATCAGTTTCAGTTAGAACTGAGAAATTCCAATAGACATGTAGTCATTGTGAATGAAGAGATTCCGAAGCCTTCTCCGGATGAAATTGCAGCTATCCGCCGGAGTCATTATACGAAACAGGAACAGATGATTATGGATCTTGCTTCTAATATACAGTATACGGCGAATATTGAGTTGCAGCGTTTGATGAATAAAGCCTTTATAGATGTCGTTCTTATGGAGGACAAAACAGACGGAGAAAACCTGAATAAATTAACGAACAAAGCCGTATATCTGCTTTGCTGGCTCAAAAGATACCAGCCGCATTTGTTCTCAAATTGGAAACAGCCGGAGATAGCATGTTTTATTTATCTTGGCGGCTGCAGGAATGAGAATGAAGCAATGTTTATCCGGTTTCTGTCAAGACTTCCGGTGGATGTTTTGATTCTCTGTCCGAATCTGAATGAAAAATGCTGCCTTACGGATAAGCTGCTGTATGAGATAAATTATACGGAGACATTGGCGGTTCATAAGTATCCGGAAGACAATTCCCAGGTGAGGATAGGAACCGCTGCTTTTCACGCAGAAAGGGATTTAGATACCTTGATGTATCAGGATTCCGGAATTTATAGGAACAAACAGTATGCGAAAGCGAATATCATCAATCTCCAGACCATGTATGAGGAGATAAAAATTCTCTGGGACCAGGAACTGAAATACAGACCAAACTTTCGTACGGCCGACGGAGTGGTAACTATACCTGTGATCTTTGCAAAGATTTCCGGTGTGAAGGATGGATTGCTGCCGCAGTATTGGCTTTCGGTCAAAGAGCTGGTTACAGAGGATACGCTTCTGATAAAAAAGGCCCCGTATATTGCATCCGCATCCCCCAATCCGGTAAAAGCTTTTGCAACGGAGTTTTACAAAAATGGGAAGCTTCAAAAGACAAAGATTAAAAATCATTCTTGTTATAAGTACGGGATTCTAAGAGAAGAAATGCAGGATTTCATGCTGGAAAAACTGCAGTTGATGCTGGATCAGAAGCTCATCAAGGGTATCTCTGAAAACGGAGCAGAGTATACAGTGATTGCCACAGTGCTGAATTTGCCGAAAGACGTGGTGAGATTGATACAGAAATTTGATTTTACAAAGAAGAATCCGAAGATGATTTATATTAATACCGAAGAAACGATTCTGTCATTGGAGGATTCGATAATGACCGCTTTTCTGAATCTGATCGGATTTGATGTGGTTTTCTTTGTACCTACAGGCTATCAGAGCATAGAGAAGTATTTTAACGGAAAATTAATGGAAGAACATCAGATTGGAGAATATATATATGATTTACAGGTTCCTGATTTGAACAGTCTTTCATTAAATAATACACGTCCACGCTGGCGTGATAAAATTTTTAAGAGAGGTAACTGATTATGGGACTTGACTTTAGTAAATCACAGACCACGGCAGCAAATGCAGCGGCAGGACTTTCTGAGACGAAAAATGAGATCGAGGTTGTCAAAGATTATGATATTGTCGCTGACAGAGAGCAGATGAATGCTGAATTAGTAAATTCAGAAGAGGTAGACCGTATTGTCAGCACAATTGAGGTAAATAATCTTGATACAATCGTTTCCTTTGGCGCAGAGGTGGCGGAAGAAATTTCGAAAGCTTCGGATGTTGTGCTGAATAGTATGAATATGTCACAGTTAGATGATACCAGCCAGATGTTGACGACACTTGCAAAAATCATGGATAAGTTTGATATTGATGAGATAAAAGACAATCCGGGTCTGTTTGGAAAACTGTTTGGGAATTTAAAAAAGCAGTTAGATAAGATTCTTTCTAAGTATCATACCATGGGCGAAGAGGTAGATAAGATTTATGTACAGCTTAAACAGTATGAGTCAGAGATTAAACAGTCTAATCGCAAGTTAAATCAGATGTTTGACGCCAATGTGAATTTTTATCATGAGCTTGTCAAGTATATTCTTGCAGGAGAGCAGGCATGTAAGGAAATTGAAGATTATATCGCGCAGCGTCAGGCGGATATGGAGAGAAGCGGTGATAATTCGATTCAGTTTGAACTTACCAGCTTAAACCAGGCTCTGATGATGATGGAGCAGCGTACACAGGATCTTAGAACAGCAGAGAATGTTGCAATGCAGTCGATTCCGATGATTAAGACAATGGAATTCAGCAACTATAATCTGGTAAGAAAGATCAATTCTGCATTTATTGTAACGCTTCCTGTATTTAAGCAGGCACTTGCCCAGGCAATTATGCTGAAACGGCAGAGAATACAGGCGGAATCCATGGCTGCACTCGATAAGAAGACAAATGAGATGCTCATTAAGAATGCACAGAATACCGTAGAAGCATCTAAGATGACAGCCAGACTTGCATCCGGAAGTTCCATTCAGATTGAAACGCTTGAAACTACATGGAGAACCATTGTAAACGGTATTGATGAAACAAGACGTATTCAGGAAGATGCGCGGAAGAAGCGCGTAGAGGATCAGGCACGTCTCGAATCCATTAAGCAGGATTTCAATAAGATGTATCATATGCCGCCTGCATCAAAGAGATAAGTAATACAAATTATTATATTAACACACAAGGAGGATATTACTATGCCAATTAATTTATCAAAAGGACAGAAAGTAGATTTAACAAAAGGAAACCCGGGACTTAAGAGCATTATGGTTGGCTTAGGCTGGGATGTAAATGCCTTTGATTCGGGCGCTGATTTTGACCTTGATGCAGCAGCATTTATGTTAGGAGCAGATGGAAAGTGCCCTACGGATAAGGAATTTGTTTTCTATGGAAATTTAAAGCACACCAGCGAATCCGTAAATCATATGGGAGATAACCTTACCGGTGAAGGCGACGGAGATGACGAGCAGATTCAGGTGGATCTTTCTAAGGTTCCTTCTAATATTGAGAAAATCGCATTTACAGTAACGATTTATGAGGCTGAGACAAGAAGACAGAATTTCGGTCAGGTTTCCAATGCTTATATCAGACTTGTAGATGAGACGAATGGAACAGAACTTATCCGATATGACTTAGGAGAGGATTTCTCGATCGAAACAGCAGTTGTAGTCGGCGAACTTTACAGACATAATGGAGAATGGAAATTCAATGCCATCGGCAGCGGATTCCAGGGTGGATTAGCAGCACTTTGCGGACATTATGGAATTGAAGTAGCGTAGGAGGTGAAGCAGCATGCCGGTTAATTTACAGAAAGGTCAGAAAGTAAGTCTGACAAAGGGAAATCCGGGCCTGAAAAATGTAGTTGTAGGCTTAGGCTGGGATGTGAATGCATTTGATACAGGCGGCGACTTTGATCTTGATGCGGCAGCATTCCTTTTAACAGATACAGGAAAGGTCTCCGATTCTAAGGATTTTGTTTTTTACGGAAATCTGACCCATCCGTCCGGAAGTGTTATGCACATGGGAGATAATCTTACCGGTGCCGGAGATGGGGATGATGAACAGATTAAAATCGATCTGACAAAGATTCCTGCTAACTTCACGAAAATCGCGTTTACAGTAACGATTTATGAGGCGGAGCAGAGAAGACAGAATTTCGGACAGGTCAGCAATGCATTTATCCGTATCTACAATGAAGCTACCGGAGAAGAGTTATTAAGATATGATCTTGGAGAAGACTTTTCCATTGAAACAGCAGCCGTATTCGGTGAGCTGTATAAGAATGGTGACGAGTGGAAATTCAATGCCATCGGCAGCGGTTATCAGGGCGGCCTGGCAGCTCTGTGTGCAAATTACGGAGTAGATGTGGAATAAGAGAAGATTCTATGGCAATTAATTTACAAAAGGGACAAAAAGTAAGCTTAGAGAAGAAGTCATCTGCCGGTCTGGGTGAGATTTTAGTAAATCTTAACTGGAATGCAAAACCTGTAAAGCAGGGTTTTTTAGCAGGTCTGTTTGGCGGAAATCAGGGAATTGATCTGGATTTAGGATGCTTATATGAGTTAAAAGACGGCAGAAAGGGTACGGTGCAGGCATTAGGAAATGCATTCGGTTCTTTGACACAGGCGCCTTTTATTGCATTAGACGGAGATGACAGGACATTAGGCTTTAGATCAGGCTTTTCATTGGGGACTCAGATGGAAAGCAGGAAGAAAGTAGGAGGATGAGAAATGTCAATTAGTTTGCAGAAGGGACAGAAGGTCAGTCTGTCAAAGGATAACGCAGGGTTATCAAAAATCGTAGTAGGTCTTGGCTGGGATGAAGTTCAGCGGCCAAGAGGTGGATTTTTTGCACCTAAGCCGCAGCCAATCGACTGTGATGCGTCTGCAATTATGTTAAAAAACGGGAGACTCGTAGATAATGCAGATTTGATTTATTTTGGAAATCTTCGTCATAGAAGCGGAACCGTTTCGCACATGGGAGATAATCTTACGGGCGCCGGAGATGGAGATGACGAGCAGATTATCATTGACCTTGCAAGCGTTCCGCAGGAATACGACAAGATCGTGATCGTTGTAAACATTTATCAGGCAGTCCAGAGGAAGCAGCATTTTGGAATGATTCAGAATGCGTTTATCCGGCTTGTGGATGCAAGGAACAATAATGAAATGTGTAAATACAATCTTACGGATAACTACTCCGGAATGACCGCTATGATTTTTGGTGAAGTCTATAGATACAATGGAGAGTGGAAATTCAGTGCGATCGGACAGGGAACAAATGATCCGGGATTAGGAGAGCTTACCAGAAGATACTTATAGGAAAGTAATCCTGACGGAAAAAGAGAAACTGCGGTTTTAGTTTCTCTTTTTTTCACATACTAGAAAAAACAATATAGGAGGTCGTTATATAAATGAACAATTTGAAGAAAGAAGAGCTGATGCGTGGTCTCACAGAAGCTCAGGCAAGCAAAAGTAAGCAGGAGCATGGAACAAACGAACTTGCCAAAAAAGAACAGGAGTCCCTGTGGTCAATGTTTTTAGGTGCGTTCAATGATATTTGGATTAAGGTGCTCTGCGCAGCATTGGCGTTAAAAATCATTTTAGCTGTGTTAGGGGTAATCGTTCCGGCGTTAGCAGGGGAAAATGACATTGTAGAAATTATCAGTATCATTCTTGCGATTGCTTTAGCAACAGGCTTTAGTACCTTGTCAGAGTACAGAAACAGTTCCAGAAGTGAAGCCTTGCAGGAGGAGTATAATAGGACCTACGCAAAGGTTATGAGAGATGGGAAGCTTCTGAACATTTTAACCAGTGAGATCGTAAAGGGCGATACTGTCCTGATTCAGGCGGGCGATAAGGTGCCTGTGGACGGACTGCTTTTTGAAGGAAGCATTAAAGTATCTCAGGCTGCATTAAACGGTGAATCCAGAGATGAGTCAAAGAAAGCCGCAGACTCAATGGAGGAAGCGGAAAGTACGGATTACGCATCATCTTGTAAAGTATTTATGGGATCGGTCGTGACCAGCGGCGAAGGCTACATGGTGGCAACTGTAATTGGAGATCAATCGGAGCTTGGAAAAATCAATAAAGCTCTGACAGATGATAACGAGGAAGAGGAGAGAAAAGATACCTCAAGCCTTAAATTAGAAGTGGTTGCCGGAGGAATCGGGAAATTAGGTGTTTCCGCAGCAGCAATCGCTGGCGTTTTGCAGGTGGGATTAACGCTGTTTCGGACGGATGCAGCGATTACTCCGGTGTTTGTGCTGCTTTTAATTGCAGAAGCGGTAATGCTGATGGCATCCATCGTAATTATGGCAGTTCCCGAAGGACTTCCGATGATGAACAGCCTTGTACAGTCCATGAATACGGAATCCATGTATAAGAAGAATATTCTTGTCAGCCACAAGGCTGCATTTTCTGATTCCGCATATATGAATGTGCTTTTCAGTGATAAGACTGGCACGATTACAGAAGGAAATTTGTCACTGGTGGAATTTATTACCGGAGAAGGAA
Source organism: uncultured Eubacterium sp. (assembly GCA_964462405.1). GTDB lineage: Bacteria > Bacillota > Clostridia > Lachnospirales > Lachnospiraceae > Roseburia_B. The sequence goes on along the minus strand of CAYWXJ010000007.1, from coordinate 13,194 downwards.
ATGTCGTGGATACGATTCAACACAAAGAGTTTATTGAAGCGATTACCTTAAATAATTTAGCGAAGATTTCCGAAGGAAAAGCCATCGGAAGTAATAATATGGACCGGGCGCTTCTCACATATGCAATGGAACACGGATATGATGATTTTACAAATGATCCCGGGAAAGTACAGGATATAAGCGGCTTTGATTCAGAAAAGAAATGTGCGACCGTGACCTTAAAAGACGGAACCGTATACTGGAAGGGTGCGACCGAAAACATTATTGATAAGGTAACACATTATTTGCTTTCCGATGGAACAGAAAAGGAATTTACGGATGCTGACAAAAAGAAAGTAGAAGAACAGATGTTAGCGGAAGCAAAGCGAACCATGAAGCTTCTGTCGGTAGCAAAGATCAGTGGAGCGAAGACCATATTGATGGTTGTGCTGTGTCTTCGTGATAATGTCAGGACAGATGCCATTGAAACAGTGAAAATCTTAAATAAAGCCGGAATCCAGGTGGTTATGGTGACTGGTGATGCAGAAGAAACAGCAGTTGCCATTGCAAAAGAAGCCGGAATACTTAAGGATGAGAAAACCGATATTGTTGTGACACATGAGCAGTTAGAGAAAATGTCAGATGAAGAATTAAAGAAAAAGCTTCCTGATTTCCGTGTAGTAAGCAGAGCAAAGCCGCTGGACAAAAAGAGACTGGTTTCTATTTCACAGCAGCTTGACAACGTATGCGGAATGACCGGAGATGGAGTAAATGATGCTCCGGCGTTGAAGCAGGCCGATATTGGATTTGCCATGGGAGATGGTACGGCAGTAGCGCAGGAGGCCGGGGATGTCGTGATTCTCAACAACAGCCTGACGTCGATTAAGGATTGTGTACTGAACAGCAGAACAATGGCAAAATCAGTCGGAAAGTTCCTTATTTTCCAGCTTACAGTAAATATCAGCACCCTGTTAATGAATATTATCGCACCAATCCTTGGCTGGACAGAACCGTTTTCGATCGTTCAGATTCTCTGGATCAACCTGATTATGGATACGTTAGCAGCGATGGCATTCGGCGGTGAACCGATTCTGAACCGGTATATGAATGATAAGCCTGCAAAGAGGACAGATAACATTCTTACCACCTATATCAAATCAGCAATCGGAACAAGTTCTGTATTTATTACATTAGGCTCGATTCTGATTTTGGAAAATATAGCTGGGATTACTGATTTTGTGACCCCTGTGGGATGTGCAGATCCGGAACTTTATAAGAAGACATTTATGTTTGCATTTTTCATATATTCGATTATCTTTAACAGTTTAAATACAAGGTCTGAGAGATTTAATCTGTTTGAACACATCGGAGAGAACAAGAACTTTGTACTTGTTATGGGTGCAATATTTATTCTTCAGACGATAATCATTGAAATTGGCGGCGAAGTATTCAGTACTACCATGTTAAATGCGAAAGCCCTGCTTGTATCCATGGTATTGGCTATTTTGATTATTCCGGTAGATCTGGTAAGAAAGGTCATTGTATCAGGGAAATAAAAAAGATATGGGAATGACAGTATTGAATATCGATTTGGATAATACGCTCATTTATTCTTATAAGCATGACATCGGACCTGACAAGATAAATGTGGAACGGTATCACGGCAGAGAGATTTCCTATATAACAGGAAAGACTTTTGAACTGCTTAAGGAACTGGAAAGCAGGCTGCTGATCGTACCTACTTCGACAAGAACGATAGAACAGTATGAAAGAATCCGGCTTGGAATCGGTGAGATCAAGTATGCACTGGTATGTAATGGCGGTATTCTTTTAGAAAATGGGAAAAGCAATGATAAGTGGTATCAAAATTCCCTCAAGAGCATCAGAAAAAGCGTTCCGCAGCTTCATAGGGCAATGCAGCTTTTAGAATCAGAGCCGAGACGAAAATTTGAACTGCGTTTTATAGAAGAACTGTTTATCTTCACGAAATGTGAGGAATCGGAAAATATAGTGAAGGAATTGAAAGAAGTGCTTGACAATTCTCTGGTTGATATATTTCATAACGGGGAAAAGGTCTATGTGGTTCCTGTCGATTTGCAGAAAGGGAATGCAGTTGCAAGATTCCAGAACTATATCCATGCGGATAAGGTCATAGCTGCCGGTGACAGCGAGTTTGATATTTCCATGTTAAAAGCTGCGGATGTCAGATTAGCTCCATACGGCTTCACAAAACAATTTGGAATAGGCTTTGAAGTACTAGAAGCGAAAGAGAAGGAATTATTTTCGGAATATCTTTTAGATTACTGTAAAGAAAGAGAAGGAGCTTCGCATTAAATCCATGCGAAGCTCCTTTTCCATTAATCAATACCTACCTTGATACCGCCCCGTCGTTCCGAAGGCTGAATGATAACGGTTACTGGCTGACTGCCGTTCCATTCGAACTGGTATGATTCACCGGAAGCCTGACCGATAAAGGTCTTCCAGGAAACGTCAGCCGTAATCTGCGGATCGCAATGTCCGTTACCTACCCAGCAGATAACCGCATCAGGATCTACAGAAATCGTATTATGCGACGTTACATTGCTCAATACAATCGGATTTCCGTCTGATAATACAGCAACATAAGCGTCCTTTCCTTTAGCTGTCAGGGTCGAGGTGGCAAGACCTTTCTGCGAAAGGACGCCGCAGCCGATAAACCGTACATTATAGTCACAATCCTGGGTAAAAGCTAAAATATTCTCGGATTCCACTGAAATCGTTTCACCTGCTTCAAGCTTATAAACAACGATATGCTGACCGTAGTTTGCATAATATGTAACAGAATCCCCGCTCATAGTAACCTTCATTAACGGAATATTCTCACCCGTCACCCGTCTGACTAAAGAGCCGAGCGCAGCCTGGGCAAAATTATTCTGCGGACCGAGCAGCACCTTTTCAAATCTGTAATTCTTACTGCCGCCGTTATCACCGGCGATAAAAGCACCTGCCTTTGTAAACAGGACATCATTGCCCGTACAGGTAACTTTAAGCGTTAATTCGTTTACTGTTTCAAATGTTAGCATTGTATTTTCTCCTTATCGTTTAAATGACCTGAACTCCATAAAGCTCACAAAGTCCGGCTAAATCTCTCGCAACGCCGTCTCCGATAGCATGAAACTTCCACAAACCATTATGCAGATACACTTCACCGATCATCATGGATGTGACATTCGAATAGTATTGATCCATCTTGAAACTGACAATTTCCCTGTTTGCAGTTTGATCTAATAACCGGATGTAGGCATCCTTCAGCATACTGAAATTAAGATTTTTCTCTAACGCTTCATTGATAGTCAGGACAAATACGATTTTATGAACATTAGGATTGATCTTTGTGAAATTGACGGTGATAATCTCTCTGTCAGCGCCATCATCCAGCGCAAAATCAGTACTGCCGTCAGGACTTTGGGTCTGCCCGTAGAACACGAACCAGGTATCCCCTAAAACCTTACCGTCTGCATTCAGCAGAAATGCAGAAACATCAACGTCGCAGGCAGGATTTGTCGTATTCCAGCCAAGACAGGCTTTCATACATGAGAGCCTTCCGGATGCTTCCAAAGGAACCTTCTGCCCTTTCTGAACCATATTTGACAGAGCCGGAACCGGCTTACATCCCCCCGAAGACACAGGCATCTGTTCCGCAGAAGACGCAGAGCAATTCGCACGCCCACCGTTATTGATTGCAGTTATGTTCTGCGATGATTTTGGAGCTTGAATTTTAATCTGATTCAAAGATAAAACAGATTCCTTAGTGACAGGACCATTGGTATTCATAGGAATATTAACCATATGCGTTACTCCCCTTTATTTAATGTACATACATTATACCGCATTGTACCACATATTTGAAGCATTTTTTCCGAAATATCCTGTACCCTTTCACATCCTACTGCTTCTCCGGCAACTTCATATAAATCCGTTCAATCCGGTTTTTATCCATCTTATCCGCCCGCAGCAAAATATCCTCATCCGTAATAATAATCTCATTCTTCTCCGGCAGATGATCCAAAAGTCCAATCAGATAGCCGCCCACCGTATCATAATCCTCGGAACGAAACGGCAGATCCAGCTCATCACACAAATCCTCCAGATTCATAGAGCCCTGAATATAATATTCCCTGTCATTGATTTTTACCAGATCATCTTCTTCATCCGCATCATATTCATCCCGGATTTCGCCGACGATTTCTTCCAGCAGGTCTTCTAGCGTAATCATTCCGGCAGTTACCCCATATTCATCTAACACAATGGCAATATTGATAGAATTTTTCTGCATTTCCAGGAAAAGTTCGGAAGTGTTCTTTTGTTCATAAGTAAAATAAGGTTCGCGGATCAGATCACATACATGGAAATGAATCTTATCTTCACAGAGCAGCAGATCCTTCATATTGATAATACCAATGACATTATCCGTAGAATCCTCATATACAGGAATCCTTGTAAATTTATCCTCACGAAAAATATCAATCAGATCGTCATAAGTACAGTCAAGCTTTGCAAAAGTCATATCGATTCGCGGAATCATAATCTCCTTCGCCTGGGAATCCCCGAAGTCAAACACATTGCTGATCATTTCGTGCTCGGAATTTTCTAAAACTCCGGTTTCGTGACCCACATCCACGATAGTCTTAAATTCTTCCTCAGTCATGGCAGTCTTTTCCGGATTCGGATTTACACGCATCAATTTTAAAAATCCCATGGAAAGCTGATTTACAATGAAAATCACCGGAGTCAAAATGTACATCAATCCATAAATAATAGAAGAATAAGCGAGTGCAATCTTATCCGCATAAATCGTAGCGAAAGTCTTCGGAGAAATCTCGCCGAAAATCAGAATCAGCAGTGTCAAAATACCGGTGGCAATACCTGCGCCCATGCTGCCGAAAAGCTTGATTGCAAGTGTGGTGGCAATGGAAGAAGCGGACAGGTTTACAATATTATTTCCAATTAAGATGGCACTGAGCATCTTATGCATATCATCCGTAATGGTAATTACCCGTTCCGCCCTTTTGTTTCCGGCTTCTGCTAACATCCGCATACGGATGCGGCTTGCAGTGGTAAAAGCTGTTTCTGCAGAAGAAAAGAAGGCAGATAAAAACAACAGGAAAACTAAAAATATTAGCTGCGCAATAGATGTTGTACTCAAAAAATATTACCTCAACTTTCTGTAATTACTTGGCGTGGTGCCGAACCGTTTCTTAAACAGACGGTTAAAATAGGAAAGATTATCAAATCCCACTTCACTGGCAATATCTAAAATGGAAGAGTCCGAAGAGAGCAGAAGGCGGGACGCCATCGTCAGACGGTACTCATTCAGATACTCAATAAAAGAGGTTCCCATGGTGTTTTTAAAATATTTCATAAAGTAAGACCGGCTTAGACCTATTTCTCTTGACATATCGGCAATCGTTATTTTTTCCATATAGTTACATTCTATATATTTAATAATCTGCTTCATTTTGTCAAGTGTTCTTCGCTTTTTTGGCAGACCTGAAGTATCATTGCAGGCAGAAAAAAGCAGGTAAAAAAAGCGGAATAACTGGCTTTTTAAGGCAAATTGATACGCCTTAGGATAAATTTTACAGATTTCATCCGCCTCGTCAATACAGGAAGCGATTTCTTCATAGTTTTTTAATGAAGGTGTTATCAATGCAGGCAGAGCCGTTTCATTTAAGAGCAGCGGCAGGAAAAAGTCCTTTGTACAGTCATCGGTCTGCTTCGAAAGAAGGATATTCGGGTGAAAAATAATATTTTCATATTCCATGGAGTCATTTTCGTGCTGACTGATGGAGTGAAGCTGGCCGGGAAGAATCAATACAAGAGTTCCTGCATATACTTCATAAGTTTCAAAATCTACCATAATCGTACCGCAGCCCTTTTTAATATATATGATTTCCATTTCGTCGTGCCAGTGCAGCGGAACCGTAGCAAAATCCAACGGAATGGAACAAAGATACGTGTTATAAGGAAATCCCCTGTTCTCATGGGATTTTTTTTCCTGATAATTTTCATATTCTAAAATGTTCATAGAAAAAAACCTTTCTTTATACCCTTCTGATATGGACAATATGTGATAGTATTGTACTACTTTTGTGCCTGATATTACAAGAAAAACAGAAAAAATATGGATATAATAGTAACAGTGAAGCCGAAAGGCTGAACTGTTACATATAATAGAACCAATTATGATGGTTTATGAAATAAGCAGAATCATTGGAGGGAAGAACATGAATTTAAAGGAAATCGTAAAAAACAGATGTAACAAGGAAATTAAAGATTGTACGAACGAAGAACTCTACTTTGCGCTGCTTGAGATGACAAAAGGTCTTGCAAAGAAAAAGGAGAGCATGGAAGGAAAGAAAAAGCTTTACTACATTTCCGCAGAGTTTCTGATCGGTAAATTATTATCCAACAACTTAATCAATCTCGGTATCTATGAAGAGGTAAAGAAGTTATTAGAGGAAAACGGCAAGAGCTTAAGTGAAATCGAAGAAACAGAGCCGGAACCATCCTTAGGAAACGGCGGACTTGGAAGACTTGCAGCATGTTTTCTGGACTCCATAGCAACTCTTGGATTAAACGGAGACGGTGTCGGATTAAATTATCATTATGGATTGTTCAAACAGGTATTTGAGAACAATTTACAGCGTGAAACACCGAACCCATGGATAGAAAAGGAAAGCTGGCTGACAAAGACAGATGTGATATATCCGATTCAGTTCGGCGGATTTACCTTAAATTCCAGAATGTATGACATTGATGTGACCGGTTATGACAACAGAACCACAAAGCTGCATTTATTTGATGTGGAAACCGTAGATGAGAGCATGGTAAGCAGTGACAGCATCGATTTTGACAAAGAGGATATTGCAAGAAACCTGACCCTGTTTTTGTATCCGGACGACAGTGATGATAAAGGGCGTATGCTTCGTGTATACCAGCAGTACTTTATGGTGAGCAGCGGTGCAAGACTGATTTTAGATGAAGCAGTAAAGAGAGGAAGTAACCTGCATGATTTAGCAGATTATGCGGTCGTTCAGATTAACGATACCCATCCGACCATGGTAATTCCTGAGCTGATCCGTCTGCTGATGGAGCGCGGAATCTTAATGGACGAGGCGATCAAAATCATATCAAAAACCTGTGCATACACCAATCACACCATCCTTGCAGAAGCATTGGAAAAATGGCCGGTTCACTACTTAGAAAAGGTTGTACCGCAGTTAATGCCGATTATCTATGAATTAAACAACCGTGTCAGAAAGAAATACGATGATAAAACCGTATATATTATAGATGATGAGCAGCGTGTACATATGGCGCATATCGACATTCACTACGGATACAGTGTCAATGGTGTTGCTTACCTGCATACCGAGATTTTAAAGAAAACCGAGTTAAACAACTTCTACAAAATCTATCCGGAGAAGTTCAACAACAAAACAAACGGAATTACCTTCCGCCGTTGGTTACTACACTGTAATCCGCAGCTTTCGAAACTGATTGAAGAACTGATTGGACCGGGCTTTAAGAAAGATGCCATGGAATTAGAAAAATTAGCTGCCTATGCAGAGGATGATGCCGTATTAGACCGCCTGTTAGGTGTAAAAGCAGAATGCAAGACAGAATTAAAGGATTATTTGAAATGTACCCAGGGAATCAATATCAATGAAAATTCTATCTTTGACATTCAGATTAAACGCCTGCATGAATATAAAAGACAGCAGATGAATGCACTCTATGTCATTCAAAAATATTTTGAAATCAAAGAGGGCAAGAAACCAACGACGCCGATTACCGTTCTCTTCGGAGCAAAAGCAGCCCCGGCATATATCATCGCAAAGGATATTATCCACCTGATTCTCTGCTTACAGCAGTTAATTGACAATGATCCGGAGGTATCTCCGTACTTAAAGGTTGTTATGGTAGAGAACTACAATGTAACCTTAGCTGAGAAATTGATCCCGGCAGCGGATATTCACGAGCAGATTTCCTTAGCTTCCAAAGAAGCCAGCGGAACAGGCAATATGAAATTCATGTTAAACGGTGCCATAACACTTGGAACCATGGACGGAGCAAACGTAGAAATCGCAGACTTAGTAGGCGCAGATAATATCTATATCTTCGGTGCGTCCAGCGATGAAGTAATTGAGCACTATGCAAAGGCGGATTATGTATCGAAAACCTTCTATGAAGAAGACGAAGAAATCAAACGTGCCGTAGACTTTATCGTAAGTGATGAATTAATGGCAATCGGACAGAAAGAAAACTTAGAGCGTCTTTACAACGAATTGCTGAACAAAGACTGGTTCATGACTCTGCTGGATTTAAAGTCCTACAGAGAAGAAAAAGAAAAAGCATTAAAAGACTATGAAGACCGCAAAGCGTGGGCAAAGAAAATGCTCATCAATATCAGTAAAGCAGGCTTCTTCTCATCCGACAGAACCATTGCACAGTACAATGAAGAGGTTTGGAAGTTGAATTAGCGTTTGCTGCCGTTTGTCTATTCTTTTCCGGAAAGCTCTAAAAGCTTTGCTTCAATCAGTGGGGCATACCAGAGGCGGTAACCCTCCGGGGTCAGATGTGTTCCGTCCCCATTGCAGGTTTCCACGGTCCTGTCATAGGAGAACTCCCTCCGCATACCTTCAATACAAGTATTAATCCCGCCGCTGCGGTACATATCTACATAGGGAATTGCCCATTTTTCACAGGCAGACCGCACACATGCCTGAAGAGTATCCTGAGAGAATCTCGTTCTGGCAGGCATTTTATGCGGACAGATGTAGAGAATGCGGCTATTCTGGTACTTGGTGCGCAGCTTATAGCAGATGGTTTCAAAAGCTCCAAGAAAGGCGTACGTATCGTAATTTCCATCATAGGATTCGCTTAGTATACCGGGAGCATTGGCAATCTCATCAGAGGCATTGTTCGTAAGTCCGTCAAAACAGATATAATCCGGCAAAATATCAGGTGCGAGATCAATCTGTTTTCCAATATCGTAGACAATTCCCTCCATATCAGGATAGGAGAATGGTTCTTTTGGAAGTACAGAAGCACCGTTAACAGCATATTTTTCAAGAATCATGTGATTGCTCTGCGCTACATAATCGAGCATCCCAATTCCTGCACAGTGTCCTGCAATCAGTGAATCTCCAAATCCGTAGATAAGTTTATCGTGTAAAATCTTGTTTTCAGACATCAGAAACCTCCCTTTTTGTTAAATATGAATAAAATCTAAACCTATTCTAACTCAGAAATGTGAAAAATGGTATGTTTTTGTGAAATTTGGTATTTTTTATTTGCTCGTCAGACACCATAATTAATACATTAAAGGTGTCGCTGCTTTTCATATCACGAATGCAGGCGAAATTTTTTTGCCTGGTGCGCAACCGCTTGCATAAAGGATAAAAATAGAAAAAGCAGCATCATAAAAAGGAGGAAAATCAATATGAAGGTATGGAAAAAAGCACTTAGCGCAGTACTCAGCTTTTGTCTTGTATTCTCGCTTTTTGTCGGTCTGGATTTCACCAGTGCGGCAGCAGCTGCATACGGGACACTGCAGAATGGCGCGCTGTCAACCGACACAACAGGCTGGACAATTACTGGAGGTATAAGTTTGGCCACAAGCGGAGAAGAAACCTCAGGATATTGGAATACAACTGAATCTGATACCAATATTCCGTATTTAAGTATCTGGAATAATTCCGATAGTGGTACAGAATTTTCAATAAGCCAGACGATCGAGAATATGGAAGCAGGTGTTTACACTGCACAGGTTGCAGCAGTTGGAAATGCCACATCTAAGACAAATAAAAGCCTGAAGATGATAATAAAGAATGTTACAAAAGATACTACTGTGTCCGAAGATGTTACGATTGACGATTGGAATACATGGAACAATATCGTTTCTATCGCAAATATCGAAGTATCTGAGGGGGATGATGTCACAGTTACATTCAGCGGTACATTGCTGAAAGGAGACTGGTATGGAATTAAAGATGTAAAATTTGATTCTGCTACTGCAGTAGATGCTCCGATTACGGTCGAGAAAGTACCGGGACTTTCAGAAGATTTTATTCACGGTGTGGATGTATCAACATACATGAGCGAGATTCAGAGTGGAGTGAAGTTCTACGATGAAAACGGCGAGGAAAAGAATATGTTTCAGATATTTAAAGACGCTGGTGTAAACTATGTCCGTCTTCGTGTCTGGAATTGTCCGTTCCGTGTAGATGGAAATGGGGACTATCTCTATGTGGATGATGATGGAAATGAATATACAGAAGATCAGGTAACTACGACACAGGATGAAAACGGATTCAATGTGTATGCACTGACAGAAGGCGGCACTACCGTTTACCGTGAAGGCTACGGCGCAGGAAATTGTGATATTGATACCGCTACTGCAATCGGTAAAATTGCTACAGACTACGGTATGAAGGTATTGATCGATTTCCATTATTCCGATTTCTGGGCAGACCCATCTAAATATAAGGTTCCAAAGGAATGGGAAGGAATGTCTTTGGAAGAAAAGACTACCGCACTTTCTACATATACCAAAAACTGTTTAAATCAGTTAAAGGATGCTGGTGTAGATGTGGGAATGGTACAGGTTGGAAATGAGATTAACGGTGGTATGGCAGGAGAAAAAGAAATGGACAATATCTGTACACTGTTAAAGGCAGGAAGTGCAGCAGTTCGTGCAGTTGATCCTGATATTTTAATTGCTGTGCATTATGCTGATCCTCATAAAGATGGTTATCAGCTTGGAAAGGCAGCAGCTTTAGATGCAGCAGAAGTAGATTATGATGTATTTGCATCTTCCTACTATTCTTTCTGGCATGGAAGTACAGATAACCTTACAAGTGTTTTGAAGAGTATTGCAGATACATATGATAAAAAGGTTATGGTAGCGGAGGTTTCCTATTGCAGTACTTTAGAGGATGGAGACGGTGCTGCCAATGTAGTAAACAGCACCACTTCCCCGTTGAATTATTCCATTAATGCAGAAGGACAGGCAGCAGCAGTCCGTGATGCAATTGCAGCAGTGGCAGCAGTTGGAGATGCGGGTATTGGTACTTTCTATTGGGAGCCTGCATGGATTCCGGCAGAGAATTGGGCAGATGCTGAGGATCCGGCAGCAGTTTTAGCTTCTAACATTGATAAGTGGCAGAAATACGGTTCCGGCTGGGCATCTAAATGGTCAGGAGCAGAAGGAGACGATTACGATCCGGGTGTAGGCAGTGATATGTCAACTCATGGTTCCCAGTGGGATAATCAGGCAATGTTCGATTTCAATGGAAAAGCACTTCCTTCCATTAACGTATACAAATGGGTATATACAGGAGCAGAAGGTCCGGTCAAAGTATCTACCATAGATTCTGCTTCCTATACTATGAACTACAAAGAAACCCCGTCTCTTCCGACGGCAGTCAATGTAAACTTAAATAACGGAGTTGTTGTAGAAAATGTAACTGTAACCTGGGATGCAGATCAGTTAGCAGCTTTAGCAACAGCAGATTTTGGTGAATATACCATTGAAGGAAGCTTAGGAGAGTTTTCCTATGATTCCAAGGGAGACACACTTACAATAGAAGAAGGAACTTATACAACGACTTGTAACGTAACTGTTGCCGGAACAAACTATGTTACGAATGAAAGCTTTGAAAATGGCAGTACAGGATGGACATTGACAAATACTGCAGGTACAGGAAATCCAAAGATTTCCACAGACGGTGCCGGCGGAAATGCAAAAACAGGAAACAACTATTATACTGCATGGGCATACGATCCAATCGATTTTACAATCGAGCAGACGATAGAAAAAGATGAGAATGTGCCAAGTAAGAAGTATACCTTATATGCATATTATCAGGGAACAAATGTATCAGAAGTTGCAGAGGAAGCAGGACTTTTCGCAGAAGTAACTTACAACAACGGAGGTGTTGTAAGATATGATGCTGATTTTGAAATTCCAAATGTATGGAAGCAGTTCTATCAGGCAAGAATCAGTGGTATTCTGGTAAACGATAATGTGACAAGTATCAAGGTTGGTACACGTGTAGCATGTACAGGAAACGCCAGCGGTGCATGGGTTGTTGTGGATGACATTAATTTGATGGGAGCAGATGATCTTACGGATGAAGAAGCAGCCTATATAGCTCCTATTGACAGGACTGCATTAGCTGCATCCATTGCAGCAGCACAGGCATTAATTGATGATAGTTATGCAGGAGATAAACTGACAAGCTTACAGGACGCATTGACAGCAGCACAGACAGTAAATGATAACGCAGATGCGACACAGACAGAAGCTGATGAAGCAGCAGCAGCATTGGAGGATGTAATAGAAGCCATTTTAAGAGAAGAAGCAACTGCCGAATTAACCGCTAAGATTGTAGAAGTAGAAGCATTAGACGAAGCAGATTACACAGAAGAGAGCTGGAATGCAGTAAAGGATGCCCTTGCAGAAGCAAAAGAGCTGTTAGAGAGTGAAGATGCAGATGAAGCAGATTTCAATGCAGCAATAGCAGCGTTGGATAAAGCAGTAAAAGGCCTGGTTACAGCTTTGGCACAGGCAAAAGAAGATGTAATCAGCGGATTAGGCGCGAGAGTCGGCGAAGACGGAACAATTACTTTAAATGTAACATCAGAAACCATTAGTCTTCCGACCGAAGTATACGGCGGTGCAGTAGTTACATGGGAGTCTGCGGATCCTACAATCATTAATGTAGAAGACGGAACCGTAGCATTACCGGAGAGTGAAGATGAAGATGCTAAGACAGTAAAATTAACAGCAACCATTACAATGGGTGAAGGTGAAGATGCAGTTACAGAGACAGTTGAAATTAACTGCAGCGTATACAAACGTGCAAATGTTGACACAACAGCATTAAGTGAGAAGATTGCAGAGATCAAAGCAGAAGGATTAAAAGAAAGCGATTATACAACAGCTACCTGGACAGATTTCAAGGCAGCGCTTGAGAAGGCACAGGCACAGGCAGACAGACCTACAAGCGAAGGAGATGTAGAAAATGCACTTTCTGAGTTGACGGAAGCATATGACGCATTGCAGAAACGTGTGGATAAGACAGAGTTGGATCAGGCAATTACTGACGCAAAAGAATTAACAGAAGCAGATTATACAGCAGCAAGCTGGGAAGCTTTCAAGAGTGC
>CAYWXJ010000006.1:0-37867 GCA_964462405.1 uncultured Eubacterium sp. | reverse complement strand
ATTCTTACGGGCTTTGCAGCAAGTGCAAAGTCCTACGCTGAACTGTTACAAAAAACGGTTCTTTTTCAAGAAGGTACTGGAATTTTTGTATAAGCGTGCTATAATGTAGTGGATTTGGGAAAATCCCAGCCAATTTATGTGCATCATCAGATGTAACATACAGGAGGAACACTATGTTTAAAGCAAAAAATCCCGGTAAACAGGGATTGAATATTATTATTGTAGGCTGCGGAAAGGTCGGTACTACACTTATTGAGCAGCTCAGTAAGGAAGGGCACGATATAACGATTATTGATAAGAATGCCCAAAAGGTTCAGGAAATTGCAAGTATTTACGACATTATGGGACTTGTCGGAAATGGCGCAAGCTACAATGTACAAATGGAAGCAGGTATTGAAAACGCAGATTTAATTATCGCAGTTACTAACTCAGACGAATTGAACCTGCTCTGCTGTACCGTAGCCAAGCAGGTCGGTCATTGTGCAGCGATTGCCAGAGTCCGCACCCCCGATTACAGCAGCGAGGTGGGTTATCTCCGCGAGAAATTAGGCCTTGCCATGATTATTAATCCGGAGTTAGAGGCTTCTAAGGAAGCGGCACGCATCCTTTACCTTCCTACGGCGCTTGAAGTCAACTCCTTTGCCCATGGTCAGGCAGAGCTAATTAAATTTAAGGTTCCTGAAGGCAATGTGCTGCATGATATGACGATTGCCTACCTGGGTAAGAATCTCGCTTCCGATATTCTTATCTGTGCCATTGAGCGTAACGGTAAGGTACATATTCCCTCTGGAAATTTTATGATGAAAGCCGGAGATGTGATTTCCTTTGTTTCCAATCGAAAAATAGCAAAAGATTTCTTAGAGAAAATCGGCTTTAAGACCAACCAGGTAAAAAATACCATGATTATCGGCGGCGGCAAAGCAGCTTACTACTTAGCGCACCAGCTTCTGAACATGGGAATTTCCGTGAAGATTATCGAAAACGACAGAGAACGCTGTGAAGAATTGAGTATTTTGCTTCCGAAAGCAATCATTATCAATGGTGACGGAACCGATACAGAGCTTTTAAAGGAGGAAGGCATTGAATATACGGAATCTTTCGTTGCTCTGACCGGTATTGACGAGGAGAATATTCTTCTTACCCTCCACGCAAGGCAGGTTTCAAATGCCAAGGTCATTACAAAAATTAACCGCATCACCTTTAATGATGTTATCAACAATTTAGACTTAGGCAGTGTCGTTTATCCACGATACATCACATCAGAAGCCATTATTGCCTATGTCCGCGCGAAGAAGAACTCCATGGGCAGCAATATAGAAACGCTTTACCATATGTTTGACCACAGAGTCGAAGCAATCGAATTTCGTGTAGATGAAGAATCGAAGGTAACCAACATTCCATTGATGAACCTATCCTTGAAAAAGGACCTGTTGATTTCCTTTATTTACCGGAACGGCTCGATTATTATACCAAGCGGTCAGGATTGTATCCAAGTGGGCGATACCGTGATGATTGTTACTACTCACACCGGCTTTAACGATATTTTGGATATTTTAGAATAACGGAGGAAAGCATGAATAGTTCAATTATTCGATATATATTAGGAAACGTGTTAAAGATAGAAGGATTATTTCTGTTTCTGCCGGCCATTGTATCCTGCATTTATCTGGAACATGAAGGATTTTATTATACCGGTTTTGCCCTTGTCTGTCTTTTGCTCGGCTTTCTTATGACAAAAAAGAAGCCCGAAAGTCAGGTATTTTACTTAAAGGAAGGCTGTATTACGACCTCGCTGAGCTGGATTATATTAAGCTTTTTCGGCTGTCTTCCCTTTTACTTAAGCGGGGAGATTCCCTCCCTTACCGACGCATTATTTGAAACAATTTCCGGTTTTACGACCACGGGAGCAAGTATCTTAAGCGATGTAGAAGCCCTTTCCCACTGTGCACTGTTCTGGAGAAGCTTTACACACTGGATCGGCGGTATGGGAGTTTTAGTATTCCTGCTTGCTGTAATCCCGTTAAGCGGCGGCTCCCACATCAACCTGATGCGTGCGGAAAGTCCGGGACCTTCCGTCGGGAAGCTGGTTCCAAAAATCCGCCATACGGCAAGGATTCTTTATATCATCTATTTTGTTATGACAGTTTTAGAGATCCTTTTTCTGCTGGCAGGCAAAATGCCTTTATTCGATGCCTTAACAACCAGCTTTGGTACTGCAGGAACCGGCGGATTCGGAATTAAAAATGACAGCTTTATGAGCTATTCTCCGTATCTGCAGTGGGTAGTTACTATTTTTATGATACTCTTCGGTGTCAACTTTAACGCATACTATCTGCTGTTATTCGGAAGCCTGAAAAAAGCTCTTAGTGTCGAGGAGGTTCGGGGATATTTTATCATTATCCTGGCATCGACCGGAATTATCTTCTTTAACATTTTAGATACCTGCTCCGGAATTTTTGACGCATTGACACACGCAGCATTTCAGGTCGGATCTATCATTACCACCACGGGATTTTCTTCCGTAGACTTTAACCTCTGGCCCCAAGCAAGCAAGACGATTCTTGTGCTGCTTATGTTCGTTGGTGCCTGTGCCGGAAGTACAGGCGGCGGAATTAAGGTTTCCCGTTTTATCATATTATTTAAAACCATAATTAAGGAATTAAATTCCTATATTCATCCTAAATGTATTAAGAAGATTAAATTTGAAGGAAAGCTGGTGGAACATGACATCGTACGTTCCATTAATGTTTACATTATAACTTTTATGATTATTTTTTCCGCTTCCGTTTTTTTTATTTCCTTTGAGGGAAAAGATTTGATTACCAACTTTACAGCGGTAGCGGCTACAATTAATAACATTGGTCCGGGACTTGAAATGGTTGGTCCCACACAGAATTTCGGACATTTTTCCATATTTTCAAAATATGTACTAATGTTTGATATGCTTGCCGGAAGATTAGAGCTTTTTCCGCTGTTGATCCTCTTCCATCCTGCTGCATGGAAGGACTTATTCACCAGGCGGTTTATACAGAAATAAACTATAATCCCCGCCTCATCGTTGATGCTAAAAACCTTTCAGCGATAGGACGGGGATTTGTAATTGCTTTGACTGCAGACACTTTTTTATTTTAAGACAGCTTCAATCGCAGATAATTCCTCTGCTGTAAAATCTGTCTTACCTATGATCTTTACATTTTCTATAATCTGTGACGGCTTCGAGGCACCAATCAGCACCGACGTTACCTCTCCATCTCTTAATACCCAGGACAATGCCATCTGTGCCAAAGACTGCCCTCTCTCTGCAGCAATTTTATTCAAGGCCCGAATCTGTGCTAAACGCTCCTCGGTAATAGCACTTTCCGTTAAGAATCTTCCGTCTGTCCGGATGCGGCTGTCCTCCGGGATTCCATGGAGATATTTATCCGTCAAAAGTCCCTGCGCCAACGGACAGAATGCAATAATTCCGCAGCCATTTTCCGCTGCAAAATGCTTCAGCCCGTCAGTTTCAATATCCCGCTCAAAAAGAGAATATTTTCTCTGATTAATGATAAACGGCGTCTTTAAGTCCCGAAGTATCTTCATAGCTGCCTTCGTCTGTTCCTTATCATAGTTAGAAATTCCTACATATAAGGCTTTTCCGCTCTTTACAATTCCATCTAAGGCAAGCATAGTTTCTTCTAACGGGGTTTTGGGGTCAGGTCTGTGATGATAGAAAATATCTACGTATTCCAGCCCCATTCGCTTTAAGCTCTGGTCTAAGCTTGCCACTAAATATTTCTTAGAACCCCAGTTGCCGTAAGGTCCCGGCCACATATCATAGCCAGCTTTTGTGGAAATCACCAGCTCATCCCGATAACGATTCATAACCCATTTCAGAATCCGTCCAAAATTCTCTTCTGCCGCTCCATAAACCGGGCCGTAATTATTCGCCAAATCAAAATGTGTAATTCCTGCATCAAATGCCGCTGTACACATATCTCTCATGTTCTCAAAATTGGAGTTCGTTCCAAAATTATGCCATAACCCCAAGGAAACCGCCGGAAGCTTTAATCCGCTGTTTCCACATCTGTTGTACTGCATCTTATCATATCTTGTTTCGTCTGCCTGATACATAAAACTCCTCCTCTCTCTATTTTACACCTTCAATAATCTCTTTGCAGATTTCTTCCGCACTCCTGCCATCAGTGGCAACAATCAGATCTGCCGCCGCCTCGTATTTTGCTCTGCGCTTCTCCATCAGTCCGCTGATATATTCCACATTCATATTGCCATTTAAAATCGGACGGTCCGTACTGTCCTTCACCCGCTCATAGATCGTCTGCGGTGTTGCCGTCAAAAGTACGATTCTGCCGTTTTCCTTCATATGTCTGATATTCTGCTCCCGAACAACAATTCCGCCGCCGCAGGATACGACTGCAGGCTCCTTTTCTTTCAAATCCACTAAGGTTTGGGTTTCTATATCCCGAAAGCGGTCCTCTCCGTATTTTTCAAAAATTTCTGAGATAGACATACCCTGACTTTCCACAATCATCTGATCCATCTCTAAGCATTCTCTGCCAAGCAGTTCTTTCAGCTTTGCCGCAATCGTACTTTTTCCTGCACCCATAAATCCTATCAAAAAAATGTGATGTGCTATGTTTTCCATTGTGATCCCCCCTTATCTTTTCATGCGCCATACAAATAAGCCTATACAACTGCCTTAGCCAAATAACAGTTCTTTTACACCCTCCACCGGCATTTCCAATCCGGTGTAAAGCTTAAATGCTGCGGCTCCCTGCCATACCAGCATTCCCTCACCGCTGATGCAAATGCAGCCTGCTTCTTTTGCTTCTCTAAGAAGTTTTGTCTCCTTTGGATTATACACAGCATCGCATACTACAAGCCCTTCCCGGAATGCGCTCAAATCCTTTACGACACTTTCATTTTCCATCGGCTTCATGCCCACGATTGTGGCATTGGCAAAAATATCACTGGTCTCTATCTCTTCCTTCATTTTTGCCTGGTCCGCAATGTCATACACATTTACTACACACTCCGGGCAGGATCTTCTGATTTTTTCCGCAGTCTCTAAAGTTCTCCGGAAGAAATCATCCTTAATATTGAAAATAGAAATCTCCCTTGCTCCGGACAATGCACACTGTACCTGAATTGCAGTTGCAGCACCGCCGCCTCCGGCTACAGTAATCTTCTTGCCTGAGATTTCTACGCCATGGTCTCTTAAATTCTCCACAAAGCCTTCCCCATCGGTAATATGACCTACTAATTTACCGTCTTCATTTACAATGGTATTTACCGCACCGATAATTTTTGCCGCTTCAGACAGCTCATCCATATATTTTACTACTTCCGTCTTACAGGGCATGGTCACGTTACAGCCCCGCATATGAAAGGTGCGAATTGCTGTAACCGCATCTGCCACCTGAGGAATCTTCACATCAAATGCCAGATAGGCATAGTCAAGACCTAACTTCTGAAAGCAATAATTATACATTGCCGGGGAACCGGAATGTCCCACCGGGGAACCGATTAATCCTAACAAGCCTGTTGTTCCTGAAATTCTCTTCTCCATAATAGAGTATCCTCCTACGTCTACGATTGTATTTATTTTATACTTTTACTTATGTTTTTACAATGGTTTTGCCGAAAGCGGCTTTAAATGGCTGGTGTTTTTTCGGCTTCTAATTCCACTTCCTTTGGACACATATAAAGCCAATCCTTTGGGCACTGAGACACGCTTTTCTTTTTCATTTTTGCAAGCTTTGATTTATTTCTCATATTAATCTCCTGGTATGTTTATTCTTTTTTTAGAAATTTAAGGAAATCTTACCTTTTTATTCAAATTCAGAACACAATTTCCATATATACTATAAACATAAACAAAGGAGTTGTAAAGTCTTACGGGGCTTGGTCGACTCCGGCAAAAAGCAATCCCGAAAGGGTTTACATAAATTCATACTTTTCTCCTTTTCCCTGTCTCGGCGGATGCCGCATACAGGGAATTTTGCTGTCAGTACAATCTTTTTTTATCTATTCCGGGTTTTTTCTTTGTCTTTTTCCAAATTATCTCAGGATTATCCATAAGAATAGTTTCAACCTTTTCTAAAGTCCTTATTTATATCTCCTGTGAGCCTTCTCATTTGCCGGATAATCTAAAATAAGCATGTCCTTCACCCGCAAATCACCCGCAAAAACGCCTCCCCATACTTTTTACATTTATTATCACCCACACCGTTGATCTCTAAAAACTCCTGCATTGTCTTCGGCTTTCTCACTGCCATATCTTTCAGGGATTTGTCGCTGAATACAATGTAAGGCGGTACGTGCTCTTTCTTTGCAAGCTCCATCCGAAGTTTTCTAAGCTCCTCGAAAAGTGCGTAATCCAAATCGGATAAATCCTGCAGCACTGCCCGCTTTTTCGTTCCCTCCTTCGCACTCTTTGCCTTTTTCTCCTGCTCCCTGGCAGCTTTCATCATAATCGGCGGATGTTCAAACACTTCCTTTGAACGCTCCGTCAGCTTCACAATCGGGTATTCATCATTGGTGACCAGAATGTACCCATACCGGCTCAAATGATTCATCACCTGCCGGAGTCTGTAAACAGGAATGGCCGCAAACCGTCCAAAGCACACATTTTCTGCCATCCGGTTCTGTTTCAGCTTTGCTGCTTTGCTGCCGTGGAGCGTATCCACAATCACCGTCATTCCAAACCTCTGACCGGAGGTTCTTACACATTCCACAATCCCCTGGGCAATTCCGGTCACATCAATATCTTCAAATTCACTCAGGCAGTTCGAGCATTTTCCACAATAATTTGCAGTATACTCCCCAAAATACCGGAGCACAAAATCCCGCAGACACTCATTGGTAGTACAGTAAAACGCCATCTGCTTTAACCGTTCTCTGTCGCGCTCCTTAACCAGCTCCATTTGCTCCCCGGTAAGTGCCTCGTTTTCTGTTTCCTGGTCAATAAAGAACTGATTTATTACCACATCCTGCGGTGCATACAAAAGGATGCAGTTTGCCTCTTCTCCATCTCTGCCTGCCCTTCCGGCTTCCTGATAATAGCTTTCGATATTTTTCGGCATATTGTAATGAATTACAAAACGCACATTGGATTTGTCAATTCCCATGCCAAATGCATTAGTGGCGACCATTACCGGAGCTATATCATAGAGAAAATCCTCCTGATTTTTCCGCCGCTCTCCATCGGATAACCCCGCATGATACCTGGTTGCCGCAATCCCTCTTATCCGGAGCTTTTCACAGACCTCTTCCACGGTCTTTCTTGTCAGGCAGTAAATGATACCGCTTTCCTTCGGATGCTTTGTCAAATAGTCCATGACCTCCGCAAACTTATCCTTCGGCGTGCTCACCTGGTAAAAAAGATTTTTCCGGTCAAAGCCCGTGGTCAGTATTACCGGGTCGTTTAATTCCAGGGCTGCGATGACATCCTCTTTTACCTCACTGGTAGCCGTTGCGGTAAAAGCACTGATGACCGGACGCTTTACAAGCTGATTGACAAATTCTACGATTTTTAAATAGCTGGGGCGGAAATCCTGGCCCCACTGGGATACACAATGCGCTTCATCCACGGTCACCATGGAAATCTGAACCGAATGGGCAAATTCTAAAAATCCCTCTAACAAAAGCCGTTCCGGTGCCACATAAATAATTTTATAACGGCCCTGCTTTGCAAGCTCTAACGCCTTGCGATACTGTCCTGCTGTCAGGGAACTGTTTAAATATGCCGCATGAATGCCTGCCTGATTCAGCGTTTCTACCTGATCCTTCATCAGAGAAATCAGAGGCGATATGACTAATGTTATACCGGGCATCATCAGTGCGGGAATCTGATAGCACAAAGATTTTCCTGCCCCGGTGGGCATAATGCCAAAAATATCCCTGCCGGAAAGAACTGCATCCATCAATACCTCCTGCCCCTCCCGGAACGTGTCGTAACCAAAGTATTTTTTTAGAATCTGAAATTTATCCAAAAGTACCCCTCCTGCTTATGTATTTATTTTATTTTTTGTATTTAACGTATATTTTTTTAAAAAAAAGAAACAATATCTATGAATTTAAAAATTTTGTAAAAGGAGATTGCTATGATACTGACGGAAAAAGAAACTCTCACATTAAAAGATTTACAGGAACAGGAAAAAGTCTGCATGGAGCACTACACTCTGTGCGCCAACACTGCAAAAGACTGTGGTCTGAAAGATTTATTTGCTCAGATTGCAAAGGATGAGCAGGAGCATTTTCATTCGATTGGACAGCTCTTAAAAGGAGAAATTCCTTCCTTTGACCGCGCTGCTTCCAAAGCAGATTCCTATCATCCAAAGGCAGCTTACGATTCTACCTCCAGTCAGGCGGACAAACAGCACGATGCATTGCTCTGTTCAGACAGTATCGGAAATGAAAAATTAGTTTCCGGCGATTATAACACCAGTCTTTTCCAATTTGGCTCCGGTGAAATCCGTAAGCTCTTAAATCATATTCAAACGGAAGAGCAGGAACATGCAGAAATGATCTACAAATACAAACAGGTCAACGGCATGGCTTAATTTCATTCATCCCTCCAATGAATACTCAAACAATACCAGATGAAACGGTTTATCTTGCAAGGAACTGTTTCATCTGGTTATTTAATATTACAAACTGCTCTCTTGTCTTTTGATTCTCTGAAGAAAATCCCAAAAGCTGCTCTAAATATCCCTGTTCTTTTACCAGCTTTTTGCTTTCCGGAAATACCAGCTCATAAACCAGTGAAATATGACCTACCAGATGGTCAACCGGTGTCTTCTTGATACTCCGCAATGTGGCATGTTCTTCAAAGAAACTCTCCATGACTGCCTCAGATACTTCTGCCTGATACAGCTCCTCTGTAGTGACATTATAAATTTCTTCCATTGGTGTTTCCATATTTACACGCAATATATCGACTTTATCCGCATCCCGCAAAATATCTGCAAGCAGCTTTGTTTCGCTGTCGTAATCCTTTGGCACGCGATAGGCACTGTGACAGCGGATTGCCTGTTCTAACCGCTTATCTTCGCTGTTATCCGTCAGATAATCCCTGATTCTCCCTTCCCGAAACAGAATATCCGCGCCATAGGCTGCATGGTCAATGGAATCCGCATCGCTAAAGGTACCGTAATTCCGAAGCTGTTCAAACCGTCCCACATCATGTAAAAGACCCGCCAGCCATGCGAGAGCTGTTTCTTTTTCTCCGAAGCCTAAAGATGCAGCAATCTTTTCACATAAACCGGCTACCCGGTAGGTATGATTTATCTTTAACTTAATCTTCTCATCGGAAGCGTTATAGTGGGACACATACTCTGCAAAAGCTGCCTTTGCCCGCTCCCTGTCGATTTCTATTGCCGTATGAATCTTTTGTTCCATATCTATTCTCCAAATGTTTCCTGTCAGATTTCTCTTAAGACTTTCTGCAGCACATCTTCCACCCGGCTGCATCGTTCTGCAGGAATATCTAAAATGCTCGGATTGCACGGTTCCATAATGTAAGGATGCCCTACCAGCTCTAACATGGTTCTGTCATTTTCGTTATCGCCAAATGCCATCATTTCCTCAGGGGAAATTCCTAACCGTTCCCCAAGGCTTTTCAGTGCCGTACCCTTACTGGTGTTAAGAGGTGCAAAATCAATCCATTCCGTACCCGATGTCACCATCAGGCTTCTTCCCTGAAATCTCGGACCTAATTCCGCCTCAATTTTTTTTAGATTATCCGGTGCGGTACAAAAGGATAATTTAATAATCGGCTCTTCGATCTGCTCTGGTGCTGCCACAACACAGACCTGATTGCCTACATCCTCTCTCATATGCCGGACAAATTCGCGGTTTTTGGGTATCAGATAACTGGTACGCTCACCGGAAATCAGCACTTCGCAGTCCGACCGCTCCATAATCGCATGACATAGCTCCATTGCAAGGGCATCCTCAAACTGCCGCTTGACCAGCGGCTGGTCTAAATGCATCACCAATGCCCCGTTTTCACAAAGGTAAGTCAGTCTGTCCTTAACCGGATAGAACAGCTTCTGCAGGCTGGGATATTGTCTGCCGCTTGCAGGCACAAAATAAATACCATGGTCTGCAAGTCCTGCGATAATCGGAAAAAGAGTTTCCTCGCACCTCGTTGCACCATTTAACAGAAGCGTTCCATCTAAGTCACTGGCAATCAGTTTTATCTTACACATAAAATTTTCACCTGTTTTTCTATGATGAAGTTATTATAGTATATTCAAATTGTCAGGACAAGTAATTTTTATACAATCGGAACCTCGCCTTTGAGCACTTCCCGCTCCACAAAAAGCGTTCCGTCTTTTCTTGCTCCAATCTGCCACTTTACCAATGACATCTGCATATTCTCGATTTCAACCGCCGTAATTCCGCTGGGATGTACACAACTTCCTGCATTGACATACAGCTCTCCTTCCACTAAATGAGGTCTGTGGGAATGTCCTGCTAAAAGATAGACATCTTTCTTTTCTGCTGCGCGTGCCATGCAGTTTTCATATTTTCGTGTCTTTTTATAGTTTCTTGCCGCGCTGGTCGGGTCATTTACCCCGAACTGCTCTAAAGGCTTCCACAAATACCTTACCAAAAATCTCGAAATCCGCCAGCAGACGGAGTTAAAAAAATCCGCCTGATGTCCGTGAATGATATAAAAGTCTCTTCCGTTCTCCTGGTTTTTCAAAAAAATGCACTCCGGCAGATATTTTTTAAGCTCCATATCGTGGTTGCCGTAAATCTTGCAAAACCGATCCTGCTTCTGAAAACATTCCAATTTCCGATAGACATTGCTGTGGCAGTCCTTAATTTTCTCCAAACAGCGGTTCTCCCACAATTCCTCGCCGTCCCCAAGTTCTAGATAGTAAAAATTCTTTGAATAATAGTATTCTAACGCTGCAGAATATAAATGCTGATTCCGCAGGAAATTATCTCCTGCGTTTCCTGCCCCCCGGTGGCAATCGCCGAATATCACATACCGGCTGCATTTACAGAGGGGCAGCTCTGCATGGTTTAAGAAGGCACAGTGAATCCTGCTTTCACAGCTCATAGCTCACCTGTGCTTTCTTCCAAAGGCATGTAAACGCAGCATATGCCGGAAACACCAGGGAAGCTGCTCATATAAAAACAGCATCCGGTCTGCAGTCTTTGTAAACGGCATTGTGACCAACCGGTATAAGCTGCAATAGCATTGGTTTAAGCCCTGCACGGCTTTTCTGTGCAGCTTTTTCATTCCGGTAAATTCTTTCCCTTCATCCAGTACAACGGATACCCGCTGTCCCCGTATCCGATATGCTTCGGATGCAAAACCAGCTTCTTTCAGACCTTCAGCAAATGCCTGCGCCATAGCGACCGTGTCAAAATAAATATTGGCATACATAACTAAATCCTCCGGCTGGCTGAACAATCCCATCCGAAAAGCCGCCATCCACCAATGATACCCTTTTTTGGAAAACAGCTTTTTCTGCTTTCTTTCTAAGCATATCCCAATCATGGGCATTTCTTCATCGGAGACCGCATTGTAATGTACCAGCCTTCTCTGTTTTACCGGTATCAGCCGGTTAGAATGATAGACGCCTGCTTCTGCACCCGTATTAATTCCATACTGCCCTTTCCAAAATTCAATAAGCCATGTCTTATCCTGAAAATCGAAGTATACCGGATATGCATGGAAAATCATATTAAATTTCGGCGCAAGCTCATCAAATAAGGCTTCATATCCGCTGCTGCGCTGCCACGCATTTATATGGCTGGTGAAAATATCTTCTTTCGGTTCATAGACAAATCCGAAAGGCTCTGTCAATGCAGACAACTGTTTCCACTTTTCTTTATCTGACATATTCCGTATTTTTTTCCTGCTCTTTTCCCGCCGCCGGACTAACCACACTGCGAGTAAAAACAGTAAAATCCCAAAGATGTATCCAAATATTTCGGGTCCCATTTTCTGCTCCTTTTTTTATTAGAATATGCCAAAGTTTCCTTATGGGTTCGCTGTTTATCTCATACCTACAGGATCTGCCGCTGGCAGCTTTCTTTGGACGCTTTGGCGGCAAAAAAGCCAAAACACAATCCAAAAGACTGTATTTCGGCTTTTTACAATTCAAATAATAAATCAAAAATTTACAGGAAAATGTATTTACAGATAAATAACACTGCCAACACATACATAAGCGGAGTAATCTTTTTGCTCTTGCCGCAGATTAGATTGATAACAACAAAAGAAATAACTCCAATTGCGATACCTTCAGAAATGCTGTACATCAACGGCATAGCGATTAAGCAAAGATATGCCGGAATTGCTTCTGTTAAATCTTCAAAATCTACCTTCAGAATAGAAGATACCATTAAAAATCCTACGAAAATCAATGCCGGTGCTGTTGCAAATCCCGGAATTGCTGTGAAAATCGGTGCGAAGAAAATTGCTAACAGGAATAAGAATCCGGTCACAACAGATGACAGACCTGTTCTTGCTCCCTCACCGACACCTGAAGAGCTTTCTACGAAAGTTGTCGTTGTAGAAGTACCAAAAATTGCTCCAACAGAGGTTGCAATCGCGTCTGCTAATAATGCAGGTCTGATTCTTGGAAGCTTTTCATTCTCATCTAACATATTTGCCTTAGAGGATACACCAATTAATGTTCCAATTGTATCAAACATATCTACAAACAAGAAAGATAATAAAACTACAACAAAATCAAAAACTCTGACACTCGAAAAATCTGCCCGGAAGCACTGTCCAAAGGTCTTGCCGATGGATGTAAAGTCCGTAAATGACAGGGTCGGATATAAGGAATAAAATCCGTTCTCTGCATCAATGGTATAGATTCCTGTCACCTGCGCTAACATACCAAGCACCCATGTCACAAGGATACCGATTAAAATAGAACCTTTTACACCCTTAATGTATAAAATGGCTGTAACTAAAAGTCCAATCAATGCAAGCACTGCACAGATACCCTGTGTATGCCAGTTTCCTGCAAAATCTACATAAGTAAGCAACGTAGATTCATTTGCAACTACAAGATGTGCTCCCTGCAGACCGATAAATGCGATAAACAGACCGATTCCTGCGCTGACACCTTTTTTGAGCGTACTTGGAATTGCATCGAAAATCGCTTCACGCACGCTGGTAAGTGACAATACGATAAAAATGAGACCTTCAACAAAAACTGCCATCAAAGCTACTTGCCAGGAATATCCCATAGCTCCGCAGACTGTAAAGGAAAAATATGCATTTAGTCCCATACCCGGTGCTAATGCGAACGGATAATTAGCAAGCAATGCCATTGCCAGAGTACCAACAAAGGAAGCTAAACAGGTTGCAATCAAAACTGCCGTTGCATCCATATTAGAACCAAACTCGCTTCCTAACAGACTCGGATTGACCGCAAGGATATACGCCATTGTCATAAATGTAGTAATTCCACCGATAACCTCGGTCTTCACCGTTGTATGATTCTCATTCAATTTAAATAATTTTTCTAACATCTTCTACTCTCCTGTTTTTATTTGCCTTCATATACGATAACGGATGACACATCATATTTTACAAGCCTGTCCCTGCCCTTTAGTCCGGCAAGTTCCATTAAGAAAATAATCTTAACGACTTCTCCGCCTAATTCTTCAATCAGCTTTGTACAAGCTTCAATGGTTCCGCCTGTTGCGATCAGATCGTCAACTAATACCGCTCTCTGCCCTGGCAAAATAGAATCCTTGTGCATTTCAATCTCTGCACTTCCATATTCCAGGTCATACTTTGCGGATACCGTCTCACAAGGAAGCTTTCCTTTCTTGCGGACAGGCACGAATGGCTTTCCAAGTGCGTAAGCAATCGGTACACCAAAAATAAATCCTCTGGATTCTGTTCCGACAACAACATCAAAATCAATGCCGTCTAATAATTTGATCATAGATTCAATGGCAAGCTTCAGTCCGTCTGCATCCTGCAGAACACTGGTAATATCACGAAATATAATTCCCTCTTCCGGAAAATCCGGAATACTTCTCACATACTCTTCGATCTTCTTCATCTGTGCACCTCCTTTCCCTTAGTAAGATATAATTTCATATCCATCTTCTGTTACTAATACCTGAACCTCCCATTGGGCAGACGGCATTCCGTCTTCCGTATACACTGTCCAGTCATTCTCTTCATCTACATAGATCTCTACCCTGCCCATATTAATCATCGGTTCAATCGTAAATATCATGCCCGGAACCATCAGCATCTCCGTACCGCGTTTGCTGTTATAGCTCACCCATGGATCCTCGTGAAACTCCAGTCCCACCCCATGACCGCCGATTTCTCTTACTACGGTGTAGCCATGTGCATATGCATAATCGTGAATTGCCTGACCCATATCCCCAAGGAATCCCCAGGGCTTTACTTCTTTTAAGCCTACATAAAGGCATTCTCTGGCAACCTCCACTAACTTCTTCTTTTCGGGACTTACCTCTCCGATACAGAACATTCTTGAAGAATCCGAAAAATATCCGTTCAATATCGTAGAAACATCTACATTAACAATATCGCCTTCCTGTAAAATATCCTGCTCTGAAGGAATCCCGTGGCAAACCTGGTCATTTATCGAAGTACATACACTTTTGGGAAATCCCTGATAATTTAACGGTGCCGGGTATCCTCCCATACTGACCGTCTTCTCATATACGAGAGTATTGATTTCCTCGGTACTCATCCCTGCTCTGATATGCTCTGCCACATAATCCAATACTGCTATATTAATCTTCGCACTCTCTTTGATCCCTGCAATCTGTTCCGCATTCTTAATAATATCATGACCCGGTACAATATGTCCTGCATCTGCAATCCTTGCAATTTTCTCATCAAAAGCCTGATGACAGGTCTTATATTTTCTGCCGCTCTTGCACCAGCACGGATCATTTCTTCCTATTTTTCCTGACATAATCTTTCTTCTAAGCCTCTAATCTTCTAATATAATATTTCCAAAATTTAAACGATCCCAAAGTTTTTCATTTATCTCATAAATATGCTCCTGCAATAATTCCTGATACATACTTCCTTCCACATTATACTCCCTGTAGTCAACCCCTTTGGAATCCGCAAGAAGCTGCTGCTCTTTCTGGGCTAATGCCATATGTTCAAAGGTCCTGCTGATTTCTTCTTCGGAAACGCCAAGACGCTTCTGTCCTTCCTCCTCTAAATCATTCCAAAAATCATTATTCTGATTCTCTGCATAATCAGTCTCTTCCTTAGTCAGCCAAAGTTCATCCTCCAATGCCATCTGATAAAAGATTACATCATGCACAGCCATATCCATCGCAAGATTCTTTGCTTCAATTCTGATAAAAGAACCATTCGTATGGAGATTCCAATATTTGTTGGTATGCTCCAAATCGTAAACTCTCGCCTGCTCCTGCGTATTCTTCTCCTGATATGCCAGGTAGAATGCCAGATCCCGAAACTTGTATGATTGTCCATCTATTGTTACTGCTACATCGTCCAAATGTTCGCCATAATCGATCTTCCCAATACTCCCCGCCCGAATCCAGGAGGCTGCTGCGACAGCGATAAACAACAACACCATTATCACCAGAAACATGACTGACTGGCGTTTTTCCTTGTCTGTGGTCATAATTATTGACAAAGCTTTGCAACTACCTGATTAATTACCTTGCCGTCCGCCTTTCCTTTTAATTCCGGCATAACTGCTTTCATAATCTGCCCTTTATTACCGCCTGCAAGCACATCCGCAAACTTCTCTTTTAAAATCTGCTCTACCTCTTCCGCAGATAAAAGCTGGGGCGCATATTCCGAAATCACCTCATACCGGAACTTATATTCTTCCAGTAAATCTGTTCTGTCTGCGGGACAACTGTCGATCTGTTCCTTTACCGTCTTTAACTCTTTTAGGATTACACGGTCTGCCAAGTCTTCCTTAATATCCTCTCTGCAGCCTTCATCAATCGCCACTTTCTTGATGGCAGAAATCAAAGAAGAAATTGCATCCTTTCTGCTCTTATCCCTTGCCTTCATTGCTGCTACCATGTCCTTTTGTAATGTTTCCATCTGCATGACTTTTTTCCTGTTGCCCATCCTGGCCCTTTCCATAAACTTTCTACTATTCTATCATGTTCTGTACTTCACAGCTACAATACTCTTCGTACTGCAACAATCGTACGATAGGTTGCTGAACTGGTGGTAATTCCTACTGCTGCGCTCTGGGCATGTACAATCTGCCCACCGCCCATATAAATTGCCACATGACCGGAATAACAGATTAAATCTCCCGGCTGTGCATTGGCATAGCTGACTTCCTTGCCGCAGCTCTGCAATGCGGCAGAACTATGGGGAAGACTGATACCGAAATGCGCATATACACTCATGACAAATCCGGAGCAGTCCGCTCCATTTGTCAGACTGGTTCCGCCCCATACATAAGGATTGCCGATAAACTGGCAGGCGTAAGAAACTACGGAGCTGCCGCTGACATTAGTAGCATATCCCGGATTCGCGCCTCCGCCGCCGCTGCTTGCAGTTGTATCTGTAGCCGCAGCCGTGTTCGTAGTTGTGTTTGCAGTTGTATTTGAATTTGTACTGCTCCCATTTCCGCCAGTACTGTTACTGCTGTTATTGGCGCTTGCCGCAGCCTTTGCTGCTGCCTCTTCCGCTGCCTTTCGCTCTCGTTCCTTCTGCTTACGTTCTTCCTCTTTGATAATCTGATTCTGTGCAGCGATAGTTTTTTTATACTCTTCCGCTGCTGCCTGGGCAGTTGCCAACTGATTGTCATAATCGCCCATCTTTGCCTTTTTCGCAGCTAAGACATTCTCCAACTCCGACTGCTGCAAAGCATACTCCTCCTGCATGGCTTCTAACTCGGCTTTTTCCGTTTCTACCGTTACTTTCAGATCCGCTACCTGCTGTACGGTGTTCTGGTACTGAACCAGCAGATTCCTGTCATATTCATAGACCTCTGAAACATACTCTACCCGATTCAGAAAATCCGCCATATCCACAGAACCAAGAATTGCTTCTATCATGGCAGTATCTCCGCGCTCGTACATGAATTGTATCCGCTTCTTCATGGAAGCGTACTGCTCCGCTTCCGTCTGCTCCGCTGCTGCAAGGTCTGCTGTAACCTGCTCTAACTGCAGATTCTTATCCTCTAATTCATCTTCTAAAATGCCGATATTGACCAGTAGATTGAAAAGCTCTGCATCCGTTTCATTAATCTCGCTCTGTAATGCTGCCTGCTGTTTTTCTATCGCCTCGATCTGACTGGTTGTCTCATTCAAATCTGCTTCTGCCGCTTTCTTAGCGTCCTTTGCCTTAGACATAGTACTTGCATTCACTGCCTGAAAATGTATCACTGCCAGTGCCGATATTAGAATCACTGCAACAAAACGCTTTTTATATTGTGGTTTCAAATTCATCCTCCTCATTCGAATCGGTTGTCTGCATTATTTTATTATAACATTTTCAATGCAGTAACGCAACATGGGGAAAACTAACAGTTCGAATTTCGTAACAGTTCAGCGTAGGACTTTGCACTTGCTGCAAAGCCCGTAAGAATATGTAGATTTTTCCGAGCGTGAATCCGCCCCTTGCCGTAGGCAACTTTAAATGGACGGATTCAGTAACAGTGAAGCCGAAAGGCTGAACTGTTACCGAATTTCGTAACAGTTCCGCCATTTTGTCACAACTCATAAAAGATATGCAGCTCCAATTATTCCTGCATCATTTCCAAGCTTTGAGGTAGTGATTAGCGCAGCTTCTCCATATTTTCCGCCGAAACACCTGCTTTTTACTCTCTCTGTGACTGCATCGGTCAGATACTCCTTTTGCGCAGATACTCCCCCTCCGAGAATCACGATTTCCGGCCGGAAAATATTGATCAGATTCGCAATGCCCTCTGCAAGATAATCCTCATATTCCTCTACAACCTTCTCTGCCGCTGTATCTTTCTGCCTGCAGGCATCAAAAATCAGCTTTCCGTCTAACTTTCCATTTTCCTGCTTAAACCGGTACAGCAGAGAATCCTTCCTGCGGTCCGCTATTTCTTCTGCCCTCCGCATCAATGCCGAAGCGGAAGCATATGCTTCGAAACATCCGCGCCTTCCGCAGGTACACGGTCTTCCGTTCCGTTCAATGACCGTATGTCCCGGCTCACACCCGCCCTGTAACGGGCCTTTAAAAATTTTTTTATCCAGGATCACGCCTCCTCCTACACCGGTTCCAAGCGTTAAGAGCAGAGCATTCCTTTTCCCCTTTGCCGCACCGTTTAATACTTCTCCTAATGCCGCAGCGTCCGCGTCATTTGCAAGTGCTATGGGAAGCTGTAAATATGCCTGCATCCTATCGGACAACGCAACCTCCTCCCATGCAATGTTATTCGAATATAATACCATACCGCTCTCTGAATCTACCGTTCCGGGACAGGCAATTCCGATCCCCCTGCACTCCTTTTGATCAAGACCGTTTTCCATCAGCAGTTCTGATACCGCATCTGCCATATTCTTTATGATTTCTTCGGGAGATTGGCTCCGGCTGTTTGTTTCAATCACCTTTTGCGATACGATTTCATATTTTTCATTTACCAGTCCAAATTTGATGGACATTCCACCTATATCAATTCCGATTCGCATATCTATTTCCCTACCGTATTCCTTTCTATACTTCACATTATACACATCAAATCATTTTGAGCAAGCAAAAAGGGAAATACCAGAATCTCTGATACTTCCCTGCTGCTAATGATTCTTATCCCACCGTTTTTACAATCAGTAATTTCTCACCGGGCTTTACAAATGGCCCTGTCAGATGATTGGTTTCGATCAGGTTTTCCATCGTCGTATGATTCTCTTTTGCAATTCCAAACAGTCTATCCCCCTCTCTTACAATATATCCTACAATGCCGGGACGCTGTTGCAATGCCACGAGGTCTAACCCGGCTTCTTCTATATCTGTGATTACCTGCTTCTCCTGCTGCTCAAATGCCAGCAGATTTAAACTGATCACCGCTTTTACATCTATTGTCCGGCTGTCTGCAAGTACGGTTGTCACCTGTTCGATCGTTCCGTCTAAATGCACCTTTACCGGATGATCGGCTTTCGGCATTTCAATCATCTGTGAAAATGGGATAAATGCCCGTTTCGCACCGACCGGCATGGATTCATCTGACGTCATATAAAGAATCTCTACGGTCAGAATCCCTTCTGCAAGCATCCCCTCTTCCGTTATATTGGTCTGCTCAATGGCTAATGCTGCTTCATTGATGCATATTTGTAAAATATCCTCCTGCTCTTCGTCTATTTCAATTTTATCTGCTATTCTGCATTTTGCCTCATTCTTTACCAGCAGCTTATGAAACGTTGCCTTCTGAAATTCCGGCTGCACCTGTCTGTCAAGGGCATAAATATCGGAAATCATCTCAACAGTATCTTCTTTCCAAAGGCAGATGGCAAGATTTATCACCATTTCTAACAGAAGATTCCGCTCTTCTCCGTCTTCATCCGGGTGGATCTCCAAATTTGCCTGCGCCAGTTCTGTCTTAATCTGACAGAGCAAGGCTTCCTCACAGATACTGCAATCTACGCTACCCTGTATGGGGACGGTCGTTTCAAACCACTGCAGGCGTTCTTCTTCCTCAATGCCGGAATAAAGCACATAAACTAACGCTTCTCCCGTCACTTCGATTTCTCCGTCCTTTAAGCGGCTGTTTATGCCCCGCAGTTCGATACTGCTCCAGAGAATCTCATCCATATTCGGTTTATTAGAGGAAAGAGAAAGTTCTTTTCGGATTCTTAAGGTATCCTTTTTATCTGTTAAAAGCTCTAAAACATCCAGATTTTCTTTTTCTATCTCACAACCGGCTTCCTCTTTTATTCCTGTCAGAATGGCGGCTTCCTCTGGCTTTTCCGCCGAAGCCTGAAATTCTACTAAAGAGCGGATGCTTAATTTTCTTGAATTAATGACACTGACCGAAATATCCTCAATTCTTCCCTCAAGCTTCACCGGGTCTAATTCCTCAATTCCGTCCATGCTGAGACTCTCCTGAAACGGAATTTCCCCCTTCAGGCTGTTTATTTTTCGATTATCCAGATCCGTCCGATATAAAATATCAAACTCTAAGATTCCCTTGAACCAGACATGACCGCTGTTTATATGTACTTCATCAAAATGAAGCTTTCCCCTTTCTCTGATTACTTTCGTCAAATCCGGCTTGTAATCCGGCAGATTATAATCATCATCCAGCGTAATCTGGTTGAACGCCCGGCCAATTTCTCTGTTCTTATGCAAAATCTGTTTTTTTAATTCCACAAAAAAATCCTCCGTTCTGAATTTGTACTATCTTATTCAGAACGGAGGACATTTATTCCTTTATTAGCAAAGCTTCATTCGTATATCTCTAGTAATAATATCCGTATAACTAAAGGATAATAACTGCGGCGGATTCTCTTCATTCGCATCATCTACCAGAATGGTAAATACACTGGGGTATGCATTTTGAATTACCCCTTCTTGAATGTCAATTTTATTTCTTCCCCGATCCAATTG
This sequence comes from uncultured Eubacterium sp., assembly GCA_964462405.1. GTDB lineage: Bacteria > Bacillota > Clostridia > Lachnospirales > Lachnospiraceae > Roseburia_B. The sequence continues at coordinate 17,304 of CAYWXJ010000006.1, read as the reverse complement.
AATCATTACCCTGCTTCCACACTGCTGGTGTACAGATGCACGTACCTTGTTGATGTCTGTCTGCTGCATTCTTCTTCCTCCCTTTTCTGTGGCCGCTGATGCGTAAATTGCTTGGTTATTTTAACTGCTTCAGTATAGCACATTGTTAAACTGCTGTCAAAAGGAAATAAGTACCAGCTCTGCGTATTTACTGAAATATAACATTCTTATCCAGATTTTCGGTTCTTATTACAATATAAGGATAACTGGGCACCGCATTTTTAGCCTCATCTTTGGGCGGACCCTTTAAGTTCGTGTCAAAGACAATGGCATTTTGTGTCAGATAAAATTCCAGTATCTGTATACTGTATCCACCAGTCTCCTGCTCTCCATATCCTCTGACTACATATAAATAATTGTCACTTTCATAGGTAAATTTAAAATCTGCGGTCTTTTTCTCTTCTATTTTTGCCTTCAGCTCCTCCGGAATGTCTTCTTCCACAATTTCATACTCCAAATCCCGTACCTTACTGCCGTCGGTTTTCTCGATCCCGCAGCCGCAAAGCATTACAAATACTGCTATGATGCCAACTGCCGCAGTGTACCAGAGCAGACGATAACCCATTCTCCTGTCATTCTCGAGAATATTCTTCACGATATTCCTGCTTTCATTTTCTTTTTTTCTATTTTATTCAGGAATTATGGTTGTAATTCCAATTTACAGTTAGTATAATAATTTCCAGATGCATGAAACTTTAGAAAGGAATGGTTTTTCCATAAGACTTATGATAAGACTTATTTTAACAGTTTTGTTTGTGGTATTGTATTTGATTCTGGGCATCCCGGTTCTCTTCGCAGAGTGGCTGATTCGAAAGAAATTCCGCTATGCTGCGGATTTGTCACAGCTTCGCATGGTACAGTGGGCATTCAAGGTCATTCTTGTTATCTGCGGAACCCGTCTTACGGTAATCGGGGAAGAAAATGTTCCAAAAGACACTCCGGTACTCTATGTGGGCAACCACCGCAGCTTTTTTGACATTGTGATTACCTATTCCAGATGTCCTGGACTGACCGGTTATATTGCCAAGGATTCGATGTTAAAGATACCGCTTCTTTCACTTTGGATGAAACGGCTTTACTGTCTGTTTCTCAATCGTAAGGATGTTAAAGAGGGATTAAAGACAATTCTTGTGGGCATTGACCAGATCAAGCATGGGATTTCCATGTGTATTTTCCCGGAGGGCACCAGAGGAATGGGTGCGGATGAATTAGATATGCTTCCATTTAAAGAGGGAAGCTTAAAAATGGCAGAGAAGACCGGCTGTCCGATCATTCCGATGGCACTTACCGGTTCTGCCGATATTCTGGAGAATCATTTTCCCCGGATCAAATCGACCCACGTAACCTTACAGTATGGTGAGCCGATTTATCTAAATGAACTTCCCAAAGATGTGCAGAAGCATTCCGGCAACTATACGCAACAGAAGATTCTTGCTATGCTTCAGCAGTTAAAGCTTCCACAAGCTTAGAAAACTGCATAAAGTGAGACGCTTTTACCAATAAAGTGTCTCCTTTTTTTATGTCCTTCACCAGCTCTTTGATAAGAGCCTCTTTTGTCTTAAAATAGTGCACTTCTGTAATGCTATCCGGTACGCTCTCTGCTGCCCGTGCCATTTCTTTGCAAAGCTCTCCGGCACAGTAGAGCTTCGCAATCTGCTTTTCTGTCACATAGCGGCCGACACCTGCGTGCAGCTCTTTCTCTCCGGCTCCTAATTCTCCCATATCCCCAAGCACCGCAATGGTTCTTCCCTGTGCCTGGCTTAAGACATCAATGGAAGCCCGCATGGAAACCGGATTGGCATTGTAACAGTCATCAATGACGGTGATTCCGTTCTTCTGAATCAAATTGCTTCTGCCGCTTATCGTCTCCACCGCCGCAATTCCCCGGCAGATCGCATCTATATCCATGCCGCAGGCATCTCCTACACAGGCTGCAGCTAATGCATTATAAACATTGTGTTCTCCGGCAATCGGAATCGTGACCTCCCTGCTCTCATGTTTCAAATGCAGCGTCATGCGGATTCCTTCTATTCCAAGGGGTGTGATTTCTGACGCATAAGCATCCCCGCTCTCCCTGCCATAGAAAACCGGTTTCTTTCCGTTTACCATCTCTACTGTGGAAAGCTTATCGTCATCCCCATTTAAAATAACAATGCCTTCCCCCCGCAGATGTTCAAATACTTCCGTCTTGGCTTTTAAAATACCGTCCCGGCTGCCTAAATTCTCTAAATGGCACAGCCCGATATTGGTAATGACGCATATATCCGGATTGGCGATCTCAGCAAGCCGGTGCATTTCTCCGAAATCGGAAATTCCCATTTCAAGAACTGCCGCCTCATGCTCTGCCGTAATGTCAAAAATCGTAAGCGGAAGACCGATTTCATTATTAAAATTCCCTGCGGTCTTATGTACTTTAAATTTCTCCTTTAATACGGAAGCAATCATTTCCTTGGTGCTGGTCTTACCGACACTTCCGGTAATTCCGATTACTTTTATTCCTAAAGTCTGTCTGTAAAAAGCCGCGATCTTCTTCATGGCTTCCGGTGTGGATTCTACCAAAATATATGGTCCTGCCGGCTCTTGTAACTCTTTTTCTGACAGACAGGCTAGCGCACCTGCTTCCATCACTGCCGGGATAAAGCTGTGCCCGTCTACCCGTTCTCCCTGAATCGGAATGAACAGACCGCCCGTCTTTACCTTCCGGCTGTCGATGGCAATTCCGGTGACCTCGATATTCTTTTTGTTCTCATCGCCGAAGTAGGTGCCGTTACAGCATTCTGCGATATTTGCTAATGTCATGTTCTTCATGGCTGTTCCTCATATTTCTGTAATGAAATCTGAATCAGTTTTTCGCAAAGCTCATTGAAATTCATCCCAACGACCCCTGCCTCCTGGGGAAGCAGACTGGTAGGCGTCATACCCGGCAGGGTATTTGCCTCAAGGCAGAAAATTTCTTCCTTCTCGTTTAACAGAAAATCCATTCTCGAATAGGTATCTAACCCCAATGCTTCTGCCGCCATAACTGCATACTCCTGCATCTTTTCTGTAATCTCTGCGGACAGCTCTGCCGGACAAGTCTCAACAGCACTGCCTGCCTTATATTTATTCTTATAGTCATAAAAACCTTCAATCGGTGCGATTTCAATGACCGGAAGTGCCTTTTTCTCAATTACGCCTACGGAAAATTCTCTTCCCTCTATAAAATCTTCAATGATTACTTCATCTTCCCATTGAAATGCTTCCTCTAATGCCTTTGCAAATTCCTCTTCCGTACGCACAATGGAAACACCAATGCTCGAACCGCCACAGCAGGGTTTTACAACACAGGGAAGCCGAAGCTTCGTCTTTTTAAAATCATCCATACGATTTGCTTTGGTCATTTTGATTCCGGCCGGTGTCGGCACACCCTTCTGTGCAAAAAAGACCTTTGCAGCGCCTTTATCCATGGCAATGGCACTGCTCAAATACCCGCTTCCCGTATAGCGGATGCCAAACAAATCAAAAGCCGCCTGAATCTTGCCATTCTCTCCGTTCTCTCCATGCAGTGCCATAAAGACAATATCTGCCATCTGACACATACGGATTACATTCGGACCGAAAAAGCAGTCAGACTGGTCTTTTCTGGAGGCTTTCACCTTTACTAAGTCCGGAGCTGTTTCGGGGATATTAGATACTTCTACGCTCGCTTCCAAGCTGTGCGCAAAAATATCGGAAATATCCTCTTCCGCTTCTTTATATCCCATGAATACGTCTAATAAAATGACTCTGTGTCCATTCTCCCGCAGTGCTTTTGCAACCATATCTCCTGTCTTAAAGGAAACATCCCGTTCCGTGCTTAAGCCTCCGGCTAATACTACTATATCCATTGCAATCTCCCATCTTTTCCTGTTATCAGTTCTGTTGTTCTCATTTTATCCCATTTTATTTTAGATGACAAGTGAGGGACTATTCAATCACACAATTTCCATTGTTTCGCACTTTTTGCATAGATTTTGTCTTTCATTTCTTAAATTAAGGCTTTTTAGAAACTTTATTTTTAGAAATCTGCGGTTTTGAAAAAGTTTATTTTTTTCTCAGACCGCATGGTCATTCGACAAAATATCACATATACTTAATTAAAAAGTTACAAATATGGGTTCTCTGGCTTTGTAGAATTCCGCAAAGCTCCCATAACCTCTATAATGTTCTGTAATGTCGAGAATTGTCTTTGCCTGCCGCCTGCTTTTCCCGGCCATCATCGGATTTCCTGAGGCAGTAAGACACCATGCTTTTATACATAACAGATGCGGCAGAACGGTATATTTTCCTGTAATATGACAGATTTCTATACCGGAATTACAATGTTTTACTGCTTCTTCAAATCGTCCCTGACGTTCTAAGACCCATGCAAGATTTCCGAGGATCATTGTATATGCTTTCATAGATTCTGTCATATCAAGTTCCTGCCCTTCTAAGTATCCTTTCAAATAATATAATAATTGAAAGGCTTTTTCTGATTCCTGACAATTTACATAGGCAATTCCCATATTTGACAAAATATACAGCTCATCATATGTGAACAAGATTTTCTTTTTCGGTGTTTTTAACCTCTCCCTGTAATTCGGCAAGGTTATTTCCAATGCCAGTTTCAGCTTCGGCAGAATTTCTTCTTCCCTTTCTTTTACTATTGCCTGATAAATTGCCTGTGTATATAATGCAAACTGAATGCAAAAGGGATTTTCTGATTCCTTTAACCTATGATATTCCTCTATTGCCGCTTTTGCCTTCTCCATTTCTCTCTGCTCTAAGTAAATCAATATCTGCTTGCACAGCTTCGAACGCTGCATTTCCCGCTTAGTATCAAAAGAAACCCTTACATGATGAAGCCCCGGCAGTCTGCTGCACAATGCTTCAAATACCTGCTTGGAAACCACCTCTTTTCCGTTTTCGATTCTTGAAAGCGTACCCGTGGTACAGATTCCGTATGTTAACTCCTCCTGTGTATATCCTGACCGTATCCGCATTTCACGTATTGCATCCCCCATATTGTATGTAGGCATTTTATATTCCCCCTCCCACTTTTCGACAGATTTTACTATAACTTCCCAGTCTTTTATTCGCAATCTGCATATCGGATAAGGATTTTCATAAGGAATATTTTGCCGCAGACACCGTACACACGCAAATGCCCGGAAGAAAAGTGCGCACCTTTGCCCGAAGGGCTTTTTATTGTACAGGAAATTCTGACGAATTTCCTATACAATAAAAAAAGACCTGCCGTACACTTAATTATACGACAGGCCGTCCATTTTCTTTAGAATTCCGGTTCAATCAAACCGTATGTATTGCCTTTTCTCTTATAAACAACATTGACATTTTCTGTTTCTGCATTGCAGAATACGAAGAAATCATGTCCTAACAGTTCCATCTGTACACATGCATCCTCAGGATACATTGGTTTCATATCAAACTTCTTTGTACGAATGATACGAATTTCGTCATCTGCTTCAGATTCTTTCTCTAAAAATTCCTTCTTAAAGCTTGCAGCACTCTGCTGTTTGCTGATGATTTTCTTTTTATATTTCTTCAGTTGTCTTTCTATTACTTCTTCTACAAGATCAATGGATACATACATATCATTGCTCACCTGCTCCGAACGGATCATGTTGCCCTTCACAGGTATGGTAACTTCAATCTTCTGTCTCTCCTTCTCAACACTCAATGTAACGAATACATCCGTATCAGGGGTAAAGTACTTCTCTAACTTTCCTAACTTGTCTTCTACGGCACTTTTCAGTCCATCGGTTAATTCAATATTTCTTCCTGTAATTGTAATACGCATGGTGTCTCGCCCCTTTCCTTTGTTCACAGATGGGGGTGTCATCTAGTCATTTCCTATCTGTGTATGTGTCAATTATATCATATTTGTGTTTAATTTCAATAAATTTTCTGATTTTAATTCTATTTCCCAAATATTTCATAAATTTTTCAGTAGATTTGCCTTGGACTTTTTTGTGCATTATAATAGTACCATCAGGAGGTATGTTATGAAACGAAAAACTGCATTGATTACAGGGGCTTCAAGGGGAATCGGACGTGCCGCTGCCTATGCTTTTGCAAAAGAAGGGTATGATCTGGTTTTAAACTGTGCCCATTCTATCGAAGAGCTGACACAATTCTCACAGGAATTGAAACACACTTTTCAGATTCAGACTCTATGCTGCTGCGGCAATGTCGGCGATTACGCTTTTGTATATCAGATGTTTGAACAAGTAAAAAATTTTTGCGGAGGAATTGATGTACTGATTAATAATGCAGGCATTTCCTATATCGGTCTGCTGAGCGATATGTCGTATGAGGATTGGGAAAAGTTATTGCATACAAATCTGACTTCCGTATTTGCCTGCTGCAAATGTGCCGTTCCCTATATGATTTTTCAAAAATCAGGAAAGATTATCAATATCTCCTCTGATTGGGGAATTTACGGTGCTTCCTGTGAAGCTGCCTATTCTGCCACAAAAGGCGGTATCAACGCTTTCACAAAAGCACTGGCAAAGGAGCTTGCTCCAAGTAATATTCAAGTAAACGCCGTCGCCTGCGGTGTCATTGATACTGATATGAATGCCTGTTTCGACAAAGAAGAACGCCTGCAATTAGAAGAAGAGATTCCGGCAGGTTATTTTGGAAAACCGGAGGATGTAGCCCGGTTTCTCCTTCAATTAGCATCGGCTCCCGCCTACCTTACAGGACAGATTATCAGTTTTGATGGCGGGTGGATCTGATTTCCGGTTTCATATATGAATATTCAATTTGCGATTTGCGCATTATTTACATGTCGAATTTTTTTCGTTTGCGTTTTGCATATTTTTTAGAATTTATCCGCGCTTATGCATTAAAATAACTCTCACTAGAGAGTAGAGAGGAGAAATCATGTTGGACATTGGAAATCAACTGCGCAATCTGTTAGAGCAGGACGGAATTACGCAGAAGCAGTTAGCAGGGGCGTTGAATATTTCTACCACGACCTTAAACGGTTATATTCAAAACCGCCGACAGCCGGATGCCAAGACTGTGATACGGCTTGCTTCTTATTTTCATACGACTACGGATTATATCTATGGATTGACGACTTTAAGAGAACCCATGGTATCTCCCTATAATGCGGAAGAACGCCATCTTGTAAATATTTATCGGAGAATACCGGAAGACAAAAGACCTCTGTATATTGAAACCGGACGAACCTTCTCAAAATTCGGTAAGAACAAGAAGAAGTCTACTTATCGCTGACCAGACTAATCACTGCACTGATTCCGCCGAAGATAACGCCTGCTACCGGCCAGATAATCCATGTAAATTCCCAATGAAAGGTTGCAAAACTCCAAATCAGATAAACAGCTACAATGACCGGCCAGTAAATTGCTGCAATGATGCCGATGATCTTATCACCTTTCTTTTTACTCTGCTTCTCCGGTGCATTGTTTCCTTTTCCTAATAACACTTCGTAGGCACCCTGTTTCATACCTGCAGTAATAAACAGGAACACACCGGCTGCTACAAACGCCAAAAAACTAACGCCGGACATTTCTGCTATCCATTCTAAAAAAGTTCCTTCAAAGAACAGCTCTAAGATCGCTGTAGGAATTACGCTTAAGATACACAATACAACGCCTGCTGCTATTTTTGTTCCAAATACTTTGTTATACTTTTCAAACTGTTCTGTCATCAATGTTTTTGTTCCATAATCCAGCACGATATGATGTTTATCATAATCTTCATATTTGCCCATGGCAAACCCACTGGTAATAAAGATACCAACTGCCACCGCAACCATAAGGAGCAGGAAAGTAGCACCTAATGCCTCGGAAATATTTTTTGACAAAAATTCTCCCATTACCAATGCCTCTGTGATACAACTGACAGCCGGGGATAAGATACAAAGCGCAACACCAATTCCGATTTTCACTCCAAAATCCTCCCGAATCGATACATAATTCTTCGCCTGCTCTAATGTAATTTTCATATCCGGCCTGTCATCTTCCACTTTGGACTCTTTTACATATACATTGCTATCTAAGCCAAGCTCTGCTGCAATTTCTTCCACACTTCCAAATTCGGAAATGACGATTCCGATGGCTTCGTTTTCCGACTTCCCTTCTGCCTTTAACTCGTTGTACTTATCTTCCATGATGCCAAGCAGCTCTTCTCTTGCTTTATGTACCTGTGGGGTATCCGGATAATTCCGAAATAGATTGTCGATATAGCTGATAATTGTTTCCATATGCTCTCCTCCTATATTTGCCTGCTGAATTTCTCCACGACCTCTCTGGTGAGTCTCCACTCATTACACTTTTCTTTGTAATAGTTCTTACCTAAATCCGTGATCCGGTAGTAGGTTCTCCGTTTCCCGTTTGTTTCGTTTCCGAAAAAGGATTCAATATAGCCGTTCTTCTCAAGTCTGGTAAATGCGGAATACAATGTGGTTTCTTTGATAACATATTTTCCTTCTGTCTTCGCTTTGATCTCTCTGGATATTTCATACCCGTAGGAAGGTTCCTCTAAAATCAGGCAGAGAATAATCATGTCATTGTAGCCTCGTATTCCATCACTGCTTATCATGCGCATCTCCTCCCTTCTGCCCGTCTTCGGTTCCGGGAGTACTACGCCTGACGTATATTATCTGTCGTAGTACGTCTGTCGTAGTACTTTTGTGAGTATAAGATAGCACAATTACTACGATAGGTCAAGTAATTTTTTATATATTTTAAAAATTCATATATTTTAAATATAAATCTTCAAATTTATCATCTAAAGCAAGCGGGATTTCTTCTGCCGAGTCCACGATTTTCTGCAGCGCAGTCAAATCCTGCTCTTCTAAAAACAAAAGTGCCCCTTTTAATGCAGTATTGCCTGCCGGAACGGTCTTTACTGCTAACTCTTCCGGTATGATTCCAAGGGCCGCTGCTTTTTTTATGTTTAAAAAATATCCAAAGCCTCCGGCAAGATAGATTTTCTCTATCTCCCCGCACCTGATCCCTGCATGTATACATAAAATCTCGATTCCCGCCCGAATCGCCGCCTTTGCCATCTGAATTTCGCGAATATCTGATTGTGCCAATACGATCGCTTCTCCCTGACCGTTCTCTGCTAAAGGATAACCGGCAGAAAAATACGGCTCTGACAGCTTCCCTGTGGTATCTATTATTCCGGCGGTAAGAAGCTCTGCCGTACTCTCAATGACTCCGGTGCCGCATATGCCTATTGGCGGCTGTTCCCCGATGGTCTTTACCCGGGGCTTTCCTGACAAAAGCGTAACCTGTGAAATGGCTCCCGGCACACTTCCCATGCCCCACTTGATATTGCCGCCCTCGAACGCAGGGCCTGCCGCTGTGGAAGCTGTATAAATCTTATCTTTTACTTTGAGTGCCATTTCCCCATTCGTTCCAAGGTCTAAAAACAAAACGGTTTCCTTCTGCTTTTCTATTTCACAGGCATATAACCCGGCAGTAATATCCGCCCCTACGAAGGCCGATATTCCTGGCAGCAGAGTAACTTTTGTCTCCTGTGATAAAAATTCCGGTATCTTTTGCTCTGCAGGCAGCTTCAACAATTCTGAAAAAGCCAGTTCATCCGGCTCTAAGGTCACCGGAGCAAACGGATAACCGGAAAATCCCTCACAGGAATACCCCCGCAGCAAATGCAGCATTACGGTGTTTGCTGCGATTGCAATGTGGGAAACCTTCTGCTTCGAAGTTTTTAAATTCTTATCCGTCAGCTTTTGGATTCCTTTAAAAATATCTTCCTGTATACAAAAAGACAATTCTTCGCTTTTCCCTTTGTTTGCTGCCTGCAGCCTGCTGATTACATCTGCGCCAAAAGCCCGCTGGCTGTTTACCGCAGTCCAGGTGTCTAAAATCTCCCCGCTTTGCAGCTTTAACAAAGAAAATGCCAAGGTAGTAGTTCCTATATCTATGGCAATTCCATAGTCGTTAGAGGTATACGGATTCTGCCTGCTGACGCTTATCCTTTCCATATCTTTACTTCCAAGGGCTGCAAACTTAGATTCTGTCTGCTGATTTAAGACAATGCTGATATTTTCCCGCAATACTGCCCTGCAGGCTAAGCGCATTCCTTTTTCCAGTTCGGATTCGGAAAATATGGTTCTGTCCCCGGCTGTTATGGGAAGCTCGCCTTCTTTCACAAGAATGCCGCACTTTCCACAGATTCCGCTGCCCCCGCAGTAAGCAGGAATGCTGATATGATTGTTTTGCAGCACTTCTAAAAGATTGCTTCCTTCTGTACATAAAATCCGCTTTACTTTTTGTTCCGCGGCTATTTCTATTTTTAATATAAGCTCCTTTTTTCTTCGGAGCCGGCAAGTCTTATTTTCACATTTACTGCAGTCGTGATGCAAGTTTTCTTTTGTGACATCCTCTGTCAGCTCAAACAGCAAACACATGGATTTGACCGGGTCTAACATATTGCCGGAGGTCATCGACAGCCCTAATGTCCGTTTGGCATCTAAGACCTCATATGCTTTTTTTTGCATCTCAATAGGGAAATCTGTGGGAATTTCAAGACGTTTCGCTATTCCCATGCCTTCGGCAAGACAAATCTGGCGGAGCATTGGCAAAAGCTGCTCTTCAAACGCAAACAGACAGCTGTCTGCCATAGCATCTGCTATGACGGAAAGAAGCATATCCTCCTTTGCTGTCTGCTTTTCGATAAAACGGCTGATACCTTCGCCTAACGTCAGCATGACATAGAGTAATTTTTTATCATCTGATGTAAAAATTGCTAGAGCGGCTTTCGGACGAATATGCATTTTTATCTGCGGCAAAAGCCGGTTATATAATTCACCTACATCTGTCTGTGACGGATGCTTTGTCCGGGGTCTGCAGCCTAACAGTTCCGACACAGTATCTAAATCGGGGGCAATTCCCCTGCCGGAAATAATCCGAATATCTTTCATACCTATCTCTCCTTTTGGAGTTATTTTCACAAATTTATCCCTTACTATGACTGCGGTTCTTCCCTTTTCTTCCCATAGAGTTTCTCCCTTGATAAATATAAGAATTTGAGAAGAACTGTATCTACACACCATTATAACCATCTGTATCTGTAAAGACAATGAATTTTCTTCCCATATAGATTCATAATGGTAACAGTTCAGCGTAGGACTTTGCACTTGCTGCAAAGCCCGTAAGAATATGTAGATTTTTCCGAGCGTGAATCCGCCCCTTGCCGTAGGCAACTTTAAATGGACGGATTCAGTAACAGTGAAGCCGAAAGGCTGAACTGTTACTCATAATGTGGATAATAAGTGATCTGCTGCATAAATTCTGATTCACATTCTTTTGTGACAGATTTCCCGGATTTAAGAATTTCAGATATGAATTTATACTCGCTTTGCTTGTGATAGTACTTCAAAAGATTTCCGGCATCATCCCCCGAAACGTCAAAACTTCTGGTGACATACAATCTCCCCTTTTAAATATAAGGCTGCCTCACCGGAAATTCTTACCACATTTTCCCCTGATTGACAATAAAGAATGCCGCCTCTCTCCGATAATTGCTTTGCCACCAATCTATCTTTCTTTAATTTTTCACTCCACAGCGGAATCAGACTGCTGTGTGAAGAACCTGTAACCGGATCCTCTCTTTTTAACTGAGGACAGAAAAATCCTTTACTTTCTGTTCATTTTTTACCACCACACACAAATCTCTGTCTGAATAAAGTTCCAACGGCACAAAGCCCAACGCTTCTACTATTTCAAAGGCGATGTCTATTTTTTCCGGTAAACGGTTTGGAAATGCCATCTCATATCTATTCTCTTTTTTTACCACCGTCAAGAAACCGCTGACTGTTTCAAAGGACACCTGTTTTAACCCCGCTCTATATAATTCAAAACTACAAACGCAGATGCAAGCGTAGCATGTCCGCAAAGGTCAACTTCAAAGGAAGGTGTAAACCACCGAAGCTTATATTTCTCTCCGTTTTTCAAAAGGAATGCTGTTTCCATCAAATTATTCTCCGCTGCGATTTTCTGCATTAATTTATCCGGTATACTTTCCTCTAAAACACATGCTCCTGCGGGATTTCCTTTAAAAAGCTCCTCTGCAAAAGCATCTACCACATAATAATCCATATTTCTTCCTCCTGATGATATACATCCACTGAATGAATGTCTAAACTTAAAAATAATTCAAATATTAAGAAATACAAGTGCAACCAAAATAAGTCCCAGCGCAATCTTTTTTCCAGTACTTAATTTCTCCTTAAAAACCAAACTTCCAATGATACTTGTGGTAACAATCGTAGATACGCTAAAAAAGTGCTCAGCCATAAGATATAAATCTTATGGCCAGCACCTTTTATTTTTAATGAAATAACTACATTTTCTATTCTCTATTCTACCTTTGGAAGAGATGCAAATCCCGGCTGTAAATCTTCATCTGTCGGAATGTAATCGCTCATCTCACCGTCATTGAACTTCTCATAAGCCACCATATCAAAATAGCCGGTTCCGGTCAGACCAAATACAATCGTCTTCTCTTCTCCTGTTTCCTTACACTTCAATGCTTCATCAATGGCAACACGAATTGCATGTGAGCTCTCCGGTGCCGGAAGGATACCTTCGATTCTTGCAAACTGGGTTGCAGCCTCAAATACGGCTGTCTGCTCTACGGAACGTGCTTCCATAAGACCATCATGATACAACTGGGACAATATAGAACTCATTCCGTGATAACGAAGTCCTCCTGCATGGTTCGCAGACGGAATGAAACCGCTTCCTAATGTATACATCTTAGCTAATGGGCATACTTTTCCGGTGTCGCAGAAATCATACGCATATTTTCCTCTGGTAAAGCTCGGGCAGGATGCAGGTTCTACGGCAATAAAGTGATAATCCTTCTCACCGCGGAGCTTCTCACCCATAAATGGAGAAATCAAACCGCCTAAGTTCGAACCGCCGCCGGCACATCCAATAATAATATCTGGCGTGATACCGTATTTATCCAGTGCTGTCTTCGTTTCCAGACCAATAATGGACTGGTGCAGCAATACCTGATTCAATACGCTTCCTAATACATACCGGTAGCCCTCTGATTTACCGGCTACTTCTACTGCCTCAGAAATGGCACAGCCAAGGCTTCCTGTGGTACCCGGATGCTCTGCTAAGATTCTGCGTCCTACTTCGGTAGTTTCTGAAGGAGAAGGTGTAACGCTTGCTCCATAGGTACGCATCACTTCTCTTCTGAAAGGCTTCTGCTCATAGGAAACCTTTACCATATATACTTTACAATCCAAATCAAAATATGCACACGCCATGGAAAGTGCAGTTCCCCACTGACCTGCCCCTGTCTCTGTGGTAACTCCCTTTAAGCCCTGTTCTTTTGCATAATATGCCTGGGCAATCGCAGAATTTAACTTATGGCTTCCGCTGGTGTTATTGCCCTCAAACTTATAGTAAATCTTTGCCGGAGTCTGTAATTTCTCCTCCAAACAATATGCCCGAACCAACGGTGACGGACGGTACATTCTGTAGAATTTTAAGATTTCTTCCGGAATGTCAATATATGCGGTAGTATCGTCTAATTCCTGTCTTGCCAGCTCCGTACAGAAAACATGGGACAGCTCTTCAACTGTCAGCGGCTGCAAGGTTCCCGGATTTAAAAGAGGCGCCGGTTTATTCTTCATATCTGCACGCACATTATACCACTGCTTTGGCATCTCATTCTCTTCTAAATAGATCTTATAAGGTATTTTTTTATCGCTCATACTCTTCTCCTATCCCTTTTTTCTTTTTACGCTACCATTTTCCCCGGTTTCTGTCAATCTTTTAAAAAAAGGGTTCCCAGCCCTTCGAATATGCTGCCAAAGGTCAGCAATATAGCTATTTTGATGAATGATTTTATTTTTGGATAAAACTGTACTGTCAGAAGAAGAAAAACTGTGCCAATCTGTAATGAGACAGAAAATGCACTTTGTGAAAGCAAAAACGTTATATTACATAGCAATACATCACAACAAAATGACAAAAGCTGCCTGCCATGACAAATAAATGAAAAATCTCATGGCTTCCGAAATATTTGTGAATACAGTTAAATGCCTTCAACTTTAAAGCATAGACCACACCGCCTACGGTATACAAAATCCCGCCTGTTAAAAGCCACAGAAAAGCTGCTGTGGAAAGCTTTTCTATAAGCAGCGGAAATACTAACAGGCAGACCCAGCCCATTGCAATATAAATGACAGAAGATAACCACTTCGGACAGTTGATCCAAAATGCCTTTAGCAGCATTCCCACAATGGCGATTCCCCATACCAGAGAAAACAGGAACATTCCAATCTTTCCCTGAAGTACTAACAGGCAGACTGGTGTATAAGTTCCTGCAATGAGGACAAAAATCATCATATGGTCCAATTTGCGGAATATTTTTAAAACACCGGCTTTTACATTCAATGTGTGATAAATCGTCGATGCCGCATACAATAAAATCATAGCCAAAATGAAGATTCCCATCGCAGCTAATGCTAAAGGGATTCCGCTGATCTCTGCTTTTACCAACAGAGGCGCCGCAGCAAATAAGGACAACAGCATTCCAATATAATGCGTGATCGCGCTACCGGGTTCTCGAATTGTGATTTGCATAGTATGAGTTCTCCTTTTTTAATTTCTATGTGATGTAGTTTTTATTACTACGTTTTATTTTACTCAATACTATCACTTAGTATTCATTCTGTCAAGAAAAAAAGCCGCTCCGCATTACGCCGTGTCATCTCTTCCACTTCTTCTGCCGTGATCCCTTTCAATTCCGCAATTTTCTCCGCCACATAAATCAGATTCCCGGAATGATTCCTGCTGCCCCGGTAAGGCTCCGGTGCCATATAAGGCGCATCTGTTTCCAATAAAATCCGCTCTAATGGAATCTGTTCTACGGTTTCTTTTAATTTTTTTGCATTCTTAAAGGTAACTACACCGCCCACACCGATGTAATATCCCATTTTCACAAATTCCCTTGCCATTTCCGGTGAATAGGAATAACAGTGAATCACGCCCGGAATTTCCTGTGCATGGACACTTTTCATGACCTGCATGGTATCCTCCGCCGCATCTCTCGAATGAATGATCACCGGAAGTTTACATTCCCTTGCTAATTCCATCTGCCTTGCAAACCAATATCTCTGCGCCTGCTGCACATCCGGCTCCTTATCCCAATAATAATCCAATCCGATCTCTCCAATGGCAACTACCTTTTCATGGGAAGTCTGCTCTTTTAACCAGGCGAAGGTTTCTTCGTTCAGTCCTGCTATATCACTGGGATGTACCCCTGCTGCTGCAAAGACCTTCTCATATTTTTCCGCAAGTGCAATGGTCGTTTTAGTGCTCTCTATGGAAGCTCCTACATTAATTATTTTGCAGATTTTGCCGCTTAACAGTTCTTGAATCAGCAAATCTCTGTCATTATCAAATTTTTCATCATCATAGTGCGCGTGTGTTTCAAATATCATATCTGCTGCCTTTATTTCTACTGATTTCTATAATAAAATACTGCTAACTGGGTTCTGTCCCGCAGACTTAGTTTTTCCAATATGACGCTGACATAGTTGCGGACGGTACCTTCACTTAAAAAATAATAACTTAATTTCCGGCTTTTCCGGTGAAACCTTCACTTATGAAGCCTACCGGCAGAATATCGGAATCCAGTTTCTCTTTATCATTGCCCTGTTTGCCATCGCGCTGGTGACTTCAAAGTTCAGGACTTCTAAGCATAAGGTATAAGTGGGTATATGACGGACGCCTCGCCACTATACTAGCAAATTTCCGCCCCTGCCGGCATATCCTTATCCGGCTGCATCAACGCCAGTTCGCCCTTTTCATTTTCTGCACAAAGCAGCATTCCTTCTGAAAGGACTCCGGCTAATTTGGCTGGCTTTAAGTTCACAAGTACCATGACTTTCTTACCTACCATATCCTCCGGTGAATACTCCTTGCGGATACCGGATACAATCTGTTTAACCTGGCTGCCGATTTTCACCTGGGAGCAAAGCAGCTTTTTAGATTTCTCCACCGCTTTACACTCGATAATCTCGCCTACCTGGAACTGCATTTTCATGAAATCATCAAAGGTAATCTCTTCCTTAACTTCTATATCAATCACTGCTTCATCTTCTTTGTTCTCTTCTGCGGCTTCCTCTCCTGCAGACGGATGGAGCTCTTCTACTTTTTTCAAAACCTCTTCTAAATCCAATCTTGCAAATAAGATTTCAGGCTTATCTGTCACTTTATTTTTGCTCTCGTAGTGACCGAAGGTACTTAATTCATCATAAGCAACAGCCTTTGCATTCAACTGGGCAAGAATTTTTTCGGAGGTTTCCGGCATAAAGCTGTGCAGTAATGTGGCACCGATACTGATGCTTTCTACTAGATTGTAGAGCACTGTATCCAAACGGGGCAGAGTCGCTTCATCCTTTGCAAGTATCCACGGTGTTGTTTCATCAATATATTTGTTGCAGCGTTTGAACAGATTAAATACTTCTGTAATGGAATCTGCAACCCGAAGCTCCTCCATTTTTGTTTCTACCTTTGCCACGGTTCCGGTGACTACGCTCTTTAGGTCATCATCTACTGCTTCGGCTATGCCGCTGTTTGTCACTACACCGCCAAAATATTTATTGCTCATGGAAATAGTACGGTTCACAAGGTTTCCTAAGGTATTCGCAAGGTCAGAATTTAAACGTTCAACCATTAATTCCCAGGTAATGACACCATCGTTGTCAAAGGGCATTTCATGCAGTACGAAATAACGAACCGCATCCACACCAAAGAAATCTACCAGCTCGTCTGCATAAAGTACATTTCCCTTAGATTTGCTCATCTTGCCGTTGCCTTGCAGCAGCCATGGATGTCCAAATACCTGCTTTGGCAGCGGAAGGTCTAATGCCATTAAGAAAATCGGCCAGTAAATCGTATGAAAACGGATAATATCCTTTCCAATTAAGTGCAGGTCCGCCGGCCAGTTCTTCTTAAATAATTCACTGGAATTTCCGTCTGCATCATAGCCGATTTTGGTAATATAGTTAGTAAGAGCATCCAACCATACATATACCACATGCTTTGGATCAAAGTCTACCGGAATCCCCCAGCTAAAGGAGGTTCTTGATACGCAAAGATCCTGCAGTCCCGGCAGCAGGAAATTGTTAATCATCTCATTTTTACGGGAAACCGGCTGAATAAATTCCGGATGGATGTTGATATGCTCAATCAAACGGTCTGCATATTT